>CAIVTL010000490.1 GCA_903908785.1 Caldifarciminota bacterium
CCGCCACTTCTGCCTGCACTGCCTGCGCCGGTACCGCAGGTACAGGTGTACCGCAGGCACATGTGTATAAACGCTCCGGCACGTGCGGAAGAGCACCGCTTCCGGCCTCCGCATAAGCATGGTTGGAGTATTCAAGATACGTACAAAGAACCATTCCGGGGGAATTGATCCTCGTTGTTTCTGCATTACGACCTTGCGAACGGCTACTGCAACTTCGGGCAGAGTGGTTTCCGTCTGCCGACCGAGGCCGAGTGGGAATACGCGGCCCGCGGCGGCAACTGCGGTCCGTACTACACCTATCCGTGGGGCAACAACCGTGATACCTTGAAGACCAACTGGCCTGCATCCGGCGACCCCTACGAAGCCGGGCCGAATCCGTGGACTACGCCGTGCGGATTCTACAACGGCGAATTGCACCAGAAGTCGGACTTCCAGTGGCCGGGCAGCCAGACTAGCTACCAGACCTCGGACGGGGCGAACGGCTACGGCCTGTACGACATGGCCGGCAACACGTGGAACTGGTGCAACGACTGGTACGGACATACCTACTACAGCGAGAGCCCGCCGGACAATCCGCGCGGGCCCGCGACCGGCACGCCGATGCCCGACGGCCGCCCCTACCGCGTACTCCGGGGCGGAAGCTGGTACAACGCCACGCACTACCCCGGCGACCACTCGCGCTGCTCGAACCGCGACCCGGCCTACTACCGCGGGCCCGGCGACCCGA
Organism: Caldifarciminota bacterium; assembly: GCA_903908785.1. Lineage (GTDB taxonomy): Bacteria > Hydrothermota > Tepidihabitantia > Tepidihabitantales > Tepidihabitantaceae > UBA2258. The sequence goes on from CAIVTL010000490.1 coordinate 728, forward strand.
ACGGCCCTTGGTTCCAGATTTCGTTCCGGGTAGCGCGGCCGTTCAGAGAGTCAACCGCCGTCAGCGAGGGCAACGTCGGCGGAAACTTCCTGCCCAGGCTTGAAGTCACAAGTCCGTGTCGCGGCGTTGCCGAAATCCGCTTCGGCGCCGCCGGTCGCGGGCATGTCCTGCTGACCATCCACGACCTGGCCGGCAGAAGACTGAGGACCATCGTCGATGGACAACGCGACGCGGGGCAACACACCGCCGCCTGGGATGGAACAGACGATAGTGGACGGCGGGTCGGCCCCGGCGTCTTCTTCTGCCGAATCCGCACCATAGACGGCACGGCCAGTGCCAAGCTGCTCAACCTCGATTAGCCGTGCGGACCGATGAAAAGGCAACCGTGAAGAACCCGGTGCGTCGAATAGCGGCCATTACGCTGCTGGTGATGACGACCACGTCGCTGCGTCTCGCCGCCCAACCGAGAACAATGGGCCTGATCTGCTACGATTCGACCAAGACTTACAACGGCTACACGCTGTTCGGACCAATACCCTACAACGTCGCATACCTTATTGACAATCAGGGTCGGCTGGTCCATTCGTGGAATGCGCCATCGAAGCCGAGCCTCGCCGTGTCCCTGCTCGGGGACGGGAGCCTATTGCACAGCGGCGGGATGCCGGGCGGCGAGATGGACGTGCGCGACTGGGACAATAACCAGACCTGGTCGTTTGCCTACAGCGGCGATTCCTTCATTCGAACCCACGACCTGATGATGCTACCGAACGGTCACGTCCTCACGGTGGCGTGGGAGCGCAAGTCGGTGGCCCAGGCGATTGCGGCCGGGCGCGATACCGCGAAGATCGACTCGTCCGGCCTGAAGTCGGCGCACGTCGCTGAGGTGGACACCGCGGCCAACCAAGTCGTCTGGGAATGGCATGCCTGGGACCACATGGTGCAGGATTTCGACTCGACGAAGCAGAACTACGGTGTGGTCCGGAACCATCCTGAGTTGGTTGACCTGAACTACGGCGTGGGACCGAGCTCGGACCCAGGCTACTTCATTCACTTCGACGGGGTGGCCTACAACGCTGACTTGGACCAGGTAATTCTCAGTCCGCTGATGTACTCCGAGGTGTGGGTCGTTGACCACTCGACGACGACCGGACAGGCGCACGGGCACACGGGCGGCCGCTACAGCCGGGGCGGGGACCTGCTCTATCGCTGGGGCAATGCTGCAACCTATCGGCGCGGGGATTCGCTGCGCCACCGGCTCTATGCTCAGTGGGACCCGCACTGGATACCTGACAGCCTGCCCGGGGCCGGACACATGATGGCTTTCAGCAGCGGCGGCCACGACCGGCGCTGGTCCGACATCGAGGAATGGATACCGCCGATGGACAGCCTCGGTTTCTACCATCTCGGGCCGGATTCAACCTTCGGGCCGGAAGAGCCGGTCTGGGAATACCGGGACACGACGTGGTTCTTCAGTTCGAAGATCGGCAGCGGCCAGCGCCTGCCGAACGGCAATACCCTGATTTGTGAGGGCCTGCGTGGAACGTTCTTCGAGGTAACGCCCGACTCGGAAGTGGTCTGGAAGTACATCTCGCCGGTCGACAGCCTCGGACCGATGCAACAGGGAGACTCGCTTTCGGAAGGTCTGAACCAGGTATTCCGCTGTTGCCGGTTCTCCCCCGACTACTCTGGATTCAACGGCCGGAGCATGGTCCCGGGCGACCCAATTGAACTTCCTCCAACCGGGGCCGCGGAGCCGGGGCCGGCGAGAGCACCGACACACCTGTCACTTGACGCTTCACGCTTGGTGCGGAACCGCGCTGCGGTCGTGCTTACTCTGCCTGTACCGGCCGACGTTGAGTTGGGAGTCTATGACTGCCGGGGCGCACGGGTCGCCTTGCTTACCGACGGACACCTGCCGGTCGGCGAGCACCGGTTCGTCTGGGATGCTGCGGCGTCAGCGGCCGGAGTCTACGTCTGCCGCCTGCGCGCCGGCAACGCCACCGCCGGCGTCAAGCTACTCAAGCTCAACTAACAATGACAACAAAAAGGAGTCTATGATGAGACACTGTGAACAAAGGCTTGGATTGTCGATTCTGCTACTGCTCGCCGTAGCATCGTCTCGACTTGCCGCCCAGCCGAGAACCATGGGCCTGATGTACAACGACTCGACCAAATCCTACAACGGCTACACGCTGTTCGCGCCGATGAACTGGAACGTGGTGTACCTGATTGATAACCAGGGACGGCTGGTGCATTCATGGGACGCGCCGTCAAAGCCGGGTCTTCCGGTATACCTGCTCGACGACGGCTGCCTGCTGCATTCGGGCCGGGACATAAACATCCGCGACTGGGATAACAACCAGCTCTGGTCCTACAACATGCACGGCGATTCTTGGAAGCGCTCCCATGACCTGATGATGATGCCCAACACCCACATACTCTCGGTTGTCTGGAAGACCAAGTCGGTAGCCGAAGCCCTGGCCTCCGGTCGTGACCCCGCGAAGCTCGACTCGACCGGCCTGGAGTCGTCGTGCGTCTACGAGGTCGATACTTCGACCAACCAGATTGTGTGGCAATGGGACGCCTGGGACCACATGGTGCAGGACTTCGATTCGACGAAGAAAAACTACGGCGTGGTGCGCGACCATCCCGAACTGATCGACATTAACTATGGAATCGGGCCAAACGGCGAGGCCAACTTCATCCACTTCAACGCGGTGGACTACAACCCCGCCCTCGACCAGGTCATTATCAGCCCACGAATCTACTCGGAGGCGTGGGTCATCGACCATTCGACGACTACGGCGCAGGCGGCCGGCCACACTGGCGGCCGCTACGGACGGGGCGGGGATTTGCAGTACCGCTGGGGCAACCCGGAAACCTATCGGCACGGCACTCCGCAGCGTCACCGACTCTACTACCCGCACAGCACGAACTGGGTACCGGACAGCCTGCCTGGGGCCGGGCACATGATGGTATTCAGCAATGGCGGTAACGAACGTCCATGGTCCAGTGTCGAGGAGTGGATACCGCCGATGGATAGCCTCGGCTTCTATCACCTCAGTGCGGACTCAACCTACGGACCGGAAGAACCGACTTGGTGGTACCGGGACACGGTCAAGTTCTATAGCTCGCACATCGGCGGCAGCCAGCGCATGCCCAACGGCAACACCCTGATTTGCTCGGGTCGCTGGGGAACGTTCTTCGAGGTAACGCCCGACTCGGAAGTCGTCTGGAAGTATATCTCGCCGGTGGACAGCAATGGGCCAATGACCCAGGGCGAAACGCTCAGGGAAAACCAGAACAGCGTCTTCCGCTGCTACCGGTACGGCCCCGACTACCCGGCTTTCGAGGGCCGGAACATGACGCCGGGCGACCCCATCGAACTGCCGGGCCAGGTGGCTATGGCTGAGCCGAGGCCGGGGATGACGCTGACACGCCTGACGCTTGACGCCACACGCTGGGTCCGAGACCGCGCGATGGTAGCATTCTCGCTGCCGGAGCCGGCCGAAGTGGAGCTGACGATCTACGACTGCCGGGGCGCGGAAGTCGCCGTGCTGGCCGATGGACGGTTGGCGTCAGGCGAACAAAGGTTCACGTGGGACGCAGCTGCCTCGGCGGCCGGAGTCTATGTCTGCCGCCTGCGCGCCGGCGACGTCACAACCAGCGTCAAGCTGCTGAAACTCAACTAGCCACGCGTGAGGAAACAACCATGAGACATTCGGAGCGAAGAACGACAGCCGTCGCGCTGCTGCTGCTCGCGACCGCGTCGCTGCATCTTTCCGCCCAGCCGAGGACTGTCGGGCTGTTCCTTTACGATTCGGCCGCTTTCACCGGCTACACGCTGTTTGCCCCGATGCACTACAGCGTGACCTACCTGATTAACGACAGCGGGCAGCTTTGCCACTCGTGGTCGAGCCGCTGGATGCCCGGACGGTCGGTGGCCCTGTTGGAGAACGGAGACCTGCTGCACACCTGCTTTATGGCGCCGGCACCGAACCCGTTCTTCCCGGGCGGCGGCGAGGGCGGGCGGGTCGAGGAATATGACTGGGACGGTAACGTGGTCTGGGCGTTCAACTACTCGGACTCGATGCACCTGCAGCATCACGAGGTGAAGCAACTGCCGAACGGCAACGTGTTGATGATTGCCTACGACCGTATGCTGTACAATCAGGCGATTGCCGCGGGCCGCAGGCCGGACCGGATGCAGGACAGCGTGGTCTGGCCCGACCACGTTATCGAGGTGCAGAAGACCGGAGACACGACCGGCACAATTGTCTGGGAGTGGCACGCCTGGGACCACCTCATCCAGGACTACGACTCGACCAAGGCCAACTACGGCGCAGTGGGACAGCATCCAGAGCTGGTTGACTTCAATTTCGGCCCGGCCCAGCCCTGTTGGAACCACACCAATTCAATCAACTACAATGCGGAGTTCGACCAGATATCGCTCAGCGTGCGGGGCAACAGCGAAGTGTGGGTTATCGACCACTCGACTACGACCGAGCAGGCGCGCGGCCATTCGGGCGGCCGGGGCGGGAAAGGCGGGGACCTCTTGTACCGGTGGGGCAATCCGCAGGCCTACCGAGCGGGAACCGGTGCTGACGAGAAACTGTTCCAGCAACACGACGCCGGCTGGATTCCGGACGGGTATCCGGGCGCGGGCCACATGCTCATCTTCAACAACGGGATTGGACGGCCGGGCGGCGGATACTCATCGGTGGACGAAATTGCTCCGCCGGTGGATTCGCAAGGACACTACTACCTGCCGCCGGGCGGCCATTACGGGCCGGACACGTTGGCGTGGAGTTACGTCGCGTCCCCGCCCACGAGTTTCTACTCCTCGGAGATTTCCGGGGCCCAGCGCCAGCCCAACGGCAACACCTTGATTGACGCCGGCATCATCGGGAACTTCTTCGAAATCGCCCCGGATACGGAAATGGTCTGGCGCTACGTCAACCCGGTGACCGATTCCGGGCCGATGTGGCAGGGCGACACGGTCCGCGATGACCCCGGCCGGCCGGGCCAGAAGATGAACGCCGTGTTCAAGATAGCCCGCTACGCGCCGGACTACCCTGGCCTGGTCGGCAGGAACCTTGCACCGCAGGGCCCGATTGAGCGCTACCACCAGTCGGTCGAGGAAGACCGGACGCTTCACGCCGGACGCCTGACGCTCAACGCCTCCATCGTGGCGCGCGGTACGTCGTGTGTGTTGCGTTTCGCAAACCTGCCCGCGCAGGGAACCATCGAGTTGTACACGGCTGCCGGCCGCCTCGTACTCTCTCGTCCGGTCAGTACTTCGTCATTCGTCCTTTCCACTTCGTCCCTTGCCCCGGGTGCCTACCTGTACATCGTAAGGGAACCGGGCGGCGGCATTGCTCTGCGTGGCAAGGTCGCTATCATAGGATGACATATGAAGACAATTCACGCCATAATCCCGGCATTACTTCTGCTCGGTCTTTGCGGCCAGCCTGTCGGCGCGCAGCCTGAGCCGTGGGTCCACCCGGACGGTTCGATTCATTACTACAACGCGGTCGCGGCACCGGCCGGCATCACCTGGAGCGCGGCGTCGGACTCGGCGCAGCTGCCGGGCGGGTGCCTGGCCACACTCACATCTCCGGCCGAGAATGACTTCGTGTTCGGACTGGTTGACTCGAGCGTCTACTGGTATCAGCGGCCGGGTTCGGGTGACTGGGCCGGGCCTTGGCTCGGCGGCAAGCAGTTGTTCGGCGCGCCCGAGCCGGACAGCGGCTGGGAATGGGCGGGCGGAGAACCGTTCGGCTATCGCAACTGGTCTCCCGGCGAACCGGACAACGAGGGCAACGAGAACGTGCTCAACTTCGGCGAGTCTTCCAGCGGCCGCATCTCGACGTGGAACGACCTGAACGAGATGGACGCGGCAATCCGCGGCTTCGTGGTCGAACTCTCAGCCGAGTCCACGACCATCGGCCTGCTGCAGAACGACACGAACGCCTTTGTCGGCTATTCGCTGTTCGAGTCCAACCGGGCGCGTTTCATCTACCTGATTGACAACAAAGGCCGGTACGTCCATTCGTGGTATAGCACCTACCCGTCGGGGCAGTCGAACTACCTGCTCGAGGACGGCAGCCTGCTGCACTCTGCGCGAGTGGGTAACCCCAACTTCCCGGCGGGCGGTTCCGGTGGCCGGGTCGAACGAATCGACTGGGACGGCAACCAGACCTGGGCATACAACTACTCGAACACTCTCCACTGCCAGCACCACGACATCGAACCGCTGCCCAGTGGCAACGTCCTGCTGGTCGCCTGGGAACTGAAGACGCGGGCCGAGGCAATCGCGGCCGGACGGGACTCGGCCAAGCTGACTGAAGGCAAGCTCTGGCCCGACCACATCGTGGAGGTTAACCCGTCCAACGACAGCATCGTCTGGCAGTGGCACGTCTGGGACCATCTCATCCAGGACTTTGACTCGACCAAGGCGAACTACGGCGTGGTGGCCGACCACTCGGAACTGGTTGACATCAACTACATACGGAACGGGAATACGGGCGCCGACTGGATTCACTCCAACGCGGTGGATTACAATCCGCAGTTCGACCAGATTGTCATCAGCGCGCACGACCTCGGCGAGGTCTGGGTCGTCGACCACTCGACCACGACCGAGCAGGCACGTAGCCACTCGGGCGGCCGGTATGGCATGGGCGGGGACCTCTTGTATCGCTGGGGCAATCCCCAGGCGTACCGCGCCGGCGGAACCGCGGACCGGAAGTTCTACGGCCAGCACGATGCCCGCTGGATTGAGCCGGGCCTGCCGGGTGCCGGACACATCACGGTATACAACAACGGGTCGGGCCGGCCCGGCGGGCGGTACTCCACGGTTGACGAATTCATTCCGGCCTGCGACACCACCGGTCACTACACCCGACCCGCGCCGGGAACTCCTTTCGGCCCGGCTGCGCAATGCTGGATATACGCGGCTACGCCGCCGACAAGCTTCTTTTCAGCCTCCATCTCGGGCGCGCACCGGCTGCCGAACGGCAACACCATCATCTGCGAAGGCGACAAAGGGTTCTTCTTCGAGGTGACACGCGACTCGCAGGTCGTCTGGCGTTACCTCAACCCGGTAACCGACTCGCTTCGCCTGTTTCAGGGCGATACCATTCCCGACGGGGCTGCGGACAAGCAGAACAGCACGTTCCGCGTCACCCGCTACGCACCCGACTATCCCGGGTTTGCCGGCAAGGACCTGACCCCTGGGTACCCGCTCGAACGCTATGGCAGCCCGACAGTCGGCATCGCCGGCCCGGCAAAGCAGCCCAGCCGGCCGCGCGTCGCGCTGACCGTGCGCCCGAATCCGGCCCGCACCGGGACGGCTATCAGCTTTCAGTTCACAGCTAACAGCCCGGCACAGGTGACGGTCTACGACGCGGCCGGCCGTCGGGTTCGCTCCATCGCCGTTCCGCAGTCGCCAGCCGCCAATCGCTGTTCCCTCTCCTGGGACTGCCGCGGCGTTTCCGTTCCGCCCGGCGTCTACATATGCCGCCTCACGACTGTTGGCGGCTCCGCAACGCAGAAGTTGGTGATGACTGAATAGACTTCAATGAGGAGGAACAGGATGACCAGCTTGGTTCGGATTACGGCTCTCACCTGGGTTCTGGGCACGGCGGTCGCGCTAGGCGCGCAGTCAGTTCCGGTCCCGACGTTCGATACGCTCAACTTCATCGGGGCTGAGCTGCTGGGCCGGCCGACCGACCATTCGGTGACCATCAACGTCATACCGCGGACCGTGCTTGCGGTCCGGTTCGAGTACGGCACCGACACGACCTACGGCAGCCTGACGCCCCCGGAAACGACGGTCGCGGACACGCCCCTGGTCGCAGTACTCAACGGACTCCTGCCCAGCACCCGTTACTACTATCGGATGCGCTACCGCGCGCTATCATCCGGGGACTCGCTTGTCGGCGCCGGCCACACGTTCCACACCCAGCGGGCCTGGGGCGAGAAGTTCACTTTCGCGGTCGAGGCTGACCCCCACATGGAACCGACCGGTGGCGATTCGGCCCTCGCCTTCGAGATGACCCTGCAGAACGAGGCAGCCTCCAACCCCGATTTCATGATTGACCTCGGCGACAACTTCATGACCGACAAGTGGGCGGTGGTGACCCCGGACACTATCCGGAAGCGCATGTTCCTGTACCGACGATGGTGGGACGCGGTCTGTGGCTCGATGCCGCTCTTCATCGTACTTGGCAACCACGAGGGCGAGCAGGGCTGGGACTACGACACCACTCCGACCTGCCTGCCGGTGCAGTTCACCAACGCCCGCAAGCTCTACTACCCGAACCCGGTGCCCGACGGGTTCTACACCGGCGACTCCATCCCCGAACAACTCGTGGACCTGCGCCAGGACTACTACTCGTGGGAATGGGGCAACGCGCTTTTCGTCGCGCTCGACCCGTTCTGGCACACGATGACCAAACCCCAATCGGGCCAGACCAACTGGAACTGGACCCTGGGCCGGGCCCAGTACGACTGGCTCAAGCAGACGCTGGAACAGAGCAGCGCCAAGTTCAAGTTCGTCTTCATCCACCACCTCGTCGGCGGCAAGATTGACGCGACCGCGCGCGGCGGCATCGAGTACAGCCACTACTACGAGATGGGCGGACAGAACAGCGACAGCACGTGGGGCTTCGACACGTTCCGGCCCGGCTGGGGCGTGCCGATTCACCAGTTGCTCATTGACAACCACGTGGACATCCTGTGGCATGGCCACGACCACTTCTTTGCGAAGCAGGACACCGACGGCGTCATCTATCAGATGGTGCCGCAACCCGGCCGCGCTGGCTGGGACAGTCTCCCGCGGCAGGCCGCGCAATACGGCTACTTGAGCGGCGTCTTTCTGGGCAGTCGCGGCTACGTGCGCGTGACGATGGATGACACCAGCGCGACCGTGGACTATGTTCGGACGTTCCTGCCCGGCGAGACCACGCAGACCCGGCGCAACGGCATGGTCGCCTACTCGTACAGCATCGTGAAACACGAAAGCACCGGGGTCGCCGCCCCGCGACCGGAACCGCGCCGGGCGCAGCTCTCGGTTTCTCCCAACCCGTTCCGTTCGTCTATCCACCTGCACTTGACCACTGGACCGCTTGACCGCTCAACTATTCTTGTCGGCATCTACAATGCTGCCGGACGTCGCGTCCGCGTCCTGTCCGGACCCCGGTCCCCGGTCCCTGGTCCCCATTCCCTCGTCTGGGACGGCACCGACGACCGCGGCCGCAGGCTGCCGGCGGCGGTCTACTTCGTCCGGCTCGAGACACCGACCGGGTCGGTCGCGCGCCAAGTCGTACTACAGTAGGTTCGATCCGATGGCAAACGCCGGGTGTATCAGCACCCGGCGCTTCTGTCTCGATGGCCAGGTCCAGCGGCTGTATGCTGCATACTGTCCACTGTGTGCTGACTACTTGACCGTCAGTCGTAGGCTGAGAGCTGTTGACTCTCGCCCCGCGCAAGCTAACACGCTCCCCCCCAATGACCGAGCCGAACACCAGCCTGCCAGGCGGCCCTCCGACCCTCCCGGCGGAACGGGGACACCGAAAATGGGTAGCGTCCCCGACAAGCCTGTGGCGGGCCGGACGCAGTCTCGTCAGCTATCTGCTCCACCTCCGCGAGTCAAGGCAAAGCCGGGAGCGGGCCGGCGGCCATCACGCAAGGGTGTTTCGGCCGCGAGCTGGCCACGCTCCCAGCCCGAGGATTCTACCAG
>CAIVTL010000491.1 GCA_903908785.1 Caldifarciminota bacterium
CAGAAAAGGACATCAACCTGTACGTCAATTCGCCGGGCGGCGTGGTCTCCTCCGGCCTTGCTATCTACGACACGATGCGCTACATCAAGGCCAAGGTTTCGACCACCTGCATCGGCGAGGCGGCCTCGATTGCCGCGCTCCTGCTGGCCGCGGGCGAAAAGGGAAAGAGGTTCGCATTGCCCAATGCCCGGATAATGATTCACCAGCCTTCGGCCCACGGTATCTCCGGCCAGGCCACGGACATCGAGATACACGCCCGCGAGATACTGAAGCTGAAGGAAGAGCTGTCAAAGATTATGGCCAAACACACCGGCCAGCCCCTCGAAAGAATTGTCGCGGATTCAGACCGCAACTACTTCATGTCCGCCGAGGAAGCCAAGACCTACGGCCTGATTGACGACGTCATCGAGAAACGAAAGTGACACCGGGCACGAAGCGGCAGACGACCCGCAACCGCTGCTCTTTCTGCGGACTTGAAGCCGGCCCGGAACTGAAACTGGTCCAGGGCCGCACCGGTCGCATCTGCGAACGCTGCTGCACGACCGTCTCCGGCCTCTTCATCGAACAGAAAGGCGCGCCCCCGGTCCGGCCGCCGGAGGCCGTGCCCAAGCCGGCCGAAATCAAATCCTTCCTCGATGAGTACGTCATCGGACAGGACCATGCCAAGAAGGTCATCGCGGTTGCGGTCTACAACCACTACAAGCGGGTCTTCTCGCGCCGGACCGACATCGAGGTCGAGAAGTCGAACATCCTGCTCATCGGCCCGACCGGCGTGGGCAAGACCCTGATTGCCGAAACCCTTGCCCGGTTCCTGCACGTGCCGTTCTCCATTTCCGACGCCACGCCGCTGACCGAAGCCGGCTACGTCGGCGAGGATGTCGAGAATATCCTCCTGCGCCTTCTCCAGGCCGCGGGCGGCGATGTCCGCAAGGCCGAGACCGGCATCATCTACCTGGATGAAATCGACAAACTGGGCAGGAAGAGTGACTCGGCCTCGATCACCCGCGATGTATCCGGCGAAGGCGTACAGCAGGCTCTGTTGAAAGTGCTCGAAGGGACAATCGCCAACGTGCCGCCGCAGGGCGGTAGGAAGCACCCGGAACAACAGTACATCCCGGTCAATACGAAGCACATCCTGTTCATCTGCGGCGGGATGTTCGACGGCCTCGAACGTATTGTCGAACGCCGCATCCGTTCAAGCACTCTCGGCTTCGGCGCCGACATCGCCGAGCGCAGGCACCGGACCACCGACGAACTGCTGCCTTTGGTCGAGCCGGATGACCTGATAAAGTACGGACTGATACCGGAACTGGTCGGACGGCTGCCGGTCATCGCCGGCCTGCACAGCCTGTCCAAAGAAGCGCTGATTGACATCCTGACCAAACCCCGCAACTCGCTCACCCGCCAGTTCGCCTTCTACTTCGAAATGGAAGGGGTCAAACTGACCTTCACGCCCGAGGCGCTCGGCGCGGTCGCCGAGGTCGCCGCCGCGCGCAAGACCGGCGCCCGGGCCCTGCGCGCAGTGCTCGAAGAGACGATGCTCAACATCATGTTTGAGCTGCCTTCGCGCCCGGACGTTGAAGAGTGCATCATCACCGACCGCACCGTGAAAACGAAACAGCCGCCCGAGTACGTACCCAGGCGGCTGCAGCGCAAAGCTCTCTAGTCTTCTCTCAGGTCCGCGCCGTTCCGGCTCCGCACCTCTGATTTCACTATTCCAGCTTCTGACTTCGTCCGCCCTCACACCGCTCCGGTTTCAGGGGTTCGGGGTCCGAGCCCGCACTTCTGACTTCACTATTCTAGCTTCTGATTTCTGACTTCGTCCGGCCGCCTAGGCCTCCGCCTCGAACTGGTCCTTGCTCGCCCCGCAAACCGGGCACACCCAGTCTTCGGGCAGCTTCTCAAAAGGCATGCCGGCCGGGACGCCGTTGTCCGGGTCCCCGGCCGCCGGGTCATACACGTATCCGCAAACCTGACAGACGTACTTCTTCATCTCGATGCTCCTTTCAGCGCTCTCGACACTCTTTGTGGCCACACTCGCCGCATAGGTCGGGGCATTCTTGCCGGTCTTGCCGCCTTTGACTTCGTGGTAGTAGGCGTAGGTCAGCGGCGCGCCCGAACGTATCAGTTCGCTCGCGACCACATCCGCGATGAATGTCGTATGCGAACCGCAGTCAACCGC
>CAIVTL010000492.1 GCA_903908785.1 Caldifarciminota bacterium
ACTTGTACGAGAAGTGCCCGGTACTCAAGCGCGCTTTGGAAAGGGCCTTCGACAACCGCTACATCTATGCCAAGGACTTCAGGTATCGATTTGGCAACATATGGCTGTTTGTCAGCCTGCTGCACGACATCGGCTACATCTTCGAAGGTGAGATCGGTCCGCTGGACCCGGCGGTGACTAGCCCTCACATAGACATTGGCGTTGCGACGGTCAACGACTTCTTCGACAACCGGTTCTGGCAGACGAGCCACATACACCTGCAGGAAGAAAAGCAGGCTCTACTGAGCCTGGCAGGCCAGTCCCTTCCGCCGCTCGGTCACAGTCTGCCGGGCATCGGGGATTCCTTGCGCTACATTGGCAGCATACCCGCTTTGGCAAAGCGGCTTGCTGCCGAACTCCGCACCAACTCAAAGCCGTCTGTGAAGCTAGCGGGCAAGCCGTGGCTTGCCGACGACCTCTGGTGCCTGCACTACGATTCCTGTGGCAGGACACAGATGGCCGAACGCGTAAGATATGTGACGGAAGTTTTCAAACATGCCGCCGACGAAGGCGTTGAGGGCAGCCGAAGGCTGGACCACGCGGTCTGCGGCGGGCTCCTGTTGCTGCGCATCTCGACGCTGTACTACAACATCTGGTTTGCCACTGCGAAACCACCCAAGAGCACGCCGGCCCGGACGGTGCAGGCGAGTAGAACCTTCCGCGATGCGGCTAGGAGTGTTAGGTTCCATGCACGCTGGTGGTGGGGAGCCATCGTGTGGGCGACCGCCGCCACGGCCATGCACAATATCCTGACACTCGCGGACGATGACCTGCCGCCGAGGCGAGACGCTAATTCCAGACGCTTCGAAGGGGGCAAGTTAACGCTCGACGATGACCCACTAACGTATCTCGGGATACTCGCAGACACGCTGCAGGAGTGGGATCGGTACACACTGAGCAGAGACGGGATGTTCGGCGCAAGGACGCCGCTGCTTTCGTCCGAAACCGGACTGTCATTCAAGGATGGAAAGGTCGTTGTTGCGTATGACACCGAGGACCGCACGGCTCGCGTCAAAGAAACCCTCGATCGTAACCTCGATGGATGGACGAACGTGGTCGAAATCAAAGCACCGCAGCCAACGGTGATCCGATTGTCAAGTAGGAACGCGGTGCCATGACAGGCGCGTCCGACGAGTTGCGACCGGGTGCCCGCATGAGTGTCGCAAGGACCCAGTGTAGGGTTGCACACAGTTGAAATAGGTACTTGCTTTGGAGTCGCTCAGAGAAGGAGGATTGAAATGCCGCAGCACGAAACCGTGCGTGTGAGGACGTTGGAGTCTTTGGCCAGGATCGTAATCATGTGCGCCGTCACGGGACAGACCTTAGCGGGCACGAGAGTTACCTACGGCGTCACGACAAGCAGCTCCAGAGCATCGAACTCGACCCGCGCGGTAGCGGACTACGCGGGTGCGTACTTTCGATGGGCCGAAGGTGACGCGGTTACAGTGAGGAACCTGGAGAGCGAGTACTACCTGTCATGGAGGACCGAC
>CAIVTL010000493.1 GCA_903908785.1 Caldifarciminota bacterium
GAAGTCGATGTCCGTGTAGTAGCCCTGGGTCACCGGCAGCGTCAACTGCGCGACGTCCCAGCCGGCAGTGTTGTAATACTGGCCGATGACCGCGGCGTTACTCATCGAGTCGATCGAGTCGTAGGGCATCACGGCGTTGCCACTGACCGAGGCGATGCAGTAGGTCCGGCCGCCGGAGCCGGTCAGGACGCCGTTCCTCGGCGTGCCCTGGCTGCCGGTCAAATAGGTGCCGTTGTACGAGATGGTCCCGGCGCTGTCGGAGACCGTCGTGACGGCGCACAGACTAGCTGGGTTCCAGCCTCCGCTCGCCAGGTTCAGCGAGTAGCCGTTCTCCTCCCCGACGTACAGTTGCGGCAGGTTCGAATTTGACGCCACGCATTTGTTGAACATGGCCGGGCTGCACCAGGCGTTCATGTTGAACCCGCTCGAGATATTGAGCGGGATACCGACTTGCCTGAAACTGGCCGTCAGGGTGAAACTGCCGTACACGGTCACCGACGTCGTCACCGCCGTCGAACTGCTCAGGGTGCTCGGCCCCGTGATGCTCCAACCCACAAAGGAGTAGCCAGAGTTGGCCGACTCCGTCGCCGTAATCACCTGGCCATAGGTGTACGGACCATTGTTCGACAGGTTGATCGTCCCGCCGACGTCCTGCTCCGTGCCGCTGTAGCTGACCTGGTTGAAACTGGCCGACAGCGTCACGTAGCCCTGCACGGTCAGGGTGGCTTGCGACGTGCTCGGAGAGATCGTCCCGCCCGACACGGTCCAACTGACGAAGTTGTAGCCCGCGTTGGCCGAAGCCGTGACCGTGGCCGTATTGCCGTAGTAATAGGTTGCCAGTGTCGGGGAGACCGTCACGGTGCCGCCGGTGGTCTGGCCCACCGTAACGGAGTAGGACGACGTCGGCGTGGCCGTGGCGGCGAAGACGGCCAGTTCCGGGCAATGGACGTTCCAGGAGACCGCGGCGAGAGTATTGATCAGCACGATGCCCTGGAGCGGCTTGGCGGGATTCAGCGTCAGGGGCGTGGAGAATTCGTAGAGGTTGAGCAGATCGGAGGCGTCGCTCCGGAAATACATGCCGTAGTTATAATAATATGTGTCGCTATGAAAGAGGGTGCGGAAGCCCGGGAACGCGGAGGTGACGCTGGAGGAGCCAAAGGCCGGGCCGGTGGAGGCCCCGAAGTCGTAGAGCTTGGTCGAGGTGGTGTCGGAGTAGACGGCCCAGATTTGGCAGGAATTGGAGTTCGCGGCCGCCAGGACGAAGTTGATGTCCGTGTACTGGCCCCCGGGCACGGGCAGCGTCACCTGCGCGACGTCCCATTGGCCAATGTTATAAAAATTGCCGATGACCGCGGCGTTACTCATATCGATCGAGTCGTAGGGCATCGTGGCGTTGCCCTGGATCGAGGCGATGTTATAGACGCGGCCGCCGGAGCCGATCAGGACGCCGTTCCTCGGCGTGCCATTGCTGCCGGTCAAATAAGTCTGAGACCCGTTGTTATAGTACGAGCAGGGGCCCGCGCTGTCGGAGACCGTCGTGATGGCGCCCAGGCCGCAAAGGTTCCCGTTGTCGTTCCTGAGGTTCAGCGCGTAGCCGTTCTGCTCGCCGACGTACAGGGTCTGCACGTTTGTGGATTGCGCATGGGCCGCGTTGGTCATGGCCGGGCTGACCCAGGCGTTCATGTTGAAAGCGCTGGAAATATTGAGC
>CAIVTL010000494.1 GCA_903908785.1 Caldifarciminota bacterium
GATAAAGGGACAAAGTGCCGGGCACTCTATCCCTCTATCCCTTCTTCCCTTCATCCTTTGTGCCATTCGAGCTTCAATCGTCATTCGGACTTAGGAATTCGGACTTTGCCATTATCTCGCCAGCAGTCGCCGCACTTCGGCGCGGAGTTGTTCCGGCCTGACCGGCTTGTCAAGCAGGGCGTCGGCGTTGACCCACGCGCCGGCTTCCTCGGACCGGGCTTTGAAGTCGAGGCCGGTCGCGGCCTGGACCGCGGTGAGGATGATGACCGGCGTGCCGGGGTAGAGTTTCTTGATGTTGTGGCAGAGCACGAAACCCGAGTCCATGTTCTCCATCATCAGGTCCACGATGGCGAGGTCGGGGATGAATGAGCCGAGTTCCTCCTCCGCCTCTTCCTGTCCCTGGGCCCGGTGGACTTCGTAGCCTTCGGACTGCATCAACATACCGACCTGTTCGAGCAGGTCGAGGTCATCGTCGACTACCAGTAGCTTCTTTGGTATATCCATGTTCGTCACCTTTAAACCATTACGTCGCGCTTCGCGTACCTGGTGTGGAGGAGCTTGTGGCTCTTCTCCCCGAGCGGCTTGCCCAGGTACTCGTCGTAGAGCCGCTGGACCCACTTGTTCTTGTGGCTGACCCGCAGCGTCGCGTCACGGTCGATCTGGTAGAGCGCCTTCATGCGGGCCTTGATCGCCTCGATGTCCGCGCCGATGGGCTGGCCGCCGCCGTTGATGCAGCCGCCCGGACAGGTCATCACTTCGATGAAGTGGATGTCCTTGCGTCCGGCCTTGACCTCGTCGAGGAGCTTGCGGGCGTTCAGGAGGTTGGAGACGACCGCGGCGCCGATTTCGAGGTCGCCGATTTTGACGCGCACTTCCTTGCACCCTTTGAGCCCGCGCAGGTCTTCGATTTTGAGCTCGGCCAGTTCCTGGCCGGTGAGGAGGAAACAGGCGCTGCGGACCGCCGCTTCCATCACGCCGCCCGAGGCGCCGAAGAGCTTGCCGGCGCTGGACCGCTCGCCGAAGGGAGTGTCGGCCGCCTCCGGCTCGACCGTGGCCGGGTCCACGCCGGTCATCCGGAAGAGTTCGGCGAGTTCGCGGGTGGTGAGGACGTAGTCCACGTCCTGCACGTAGTCGCGGCCCATTTCCGGCCGCGCGCACTCGAACTTCTTGGCGGTGCAGGGCATGATTGAAACCGAGACGATCTGCTTCGGGTCGAGCTTCTCGCGCTCGGCGTAGAAGGTCTTGACGATAGCGCCCATCATCTGCTGGGGCGACTTGCAGGTGGAAAGGTTGGGCAGCATTTCGGGGTAGAACTGCTCGACGAACTTTATCCAGCCCGGCGAGCAGGAAGTCATCATCGGCAGCACGCCGCCGGTCTTGACCCGGTGGGCGAGTTCCGAGCCCTCCTCCATTATGGTCAGGTCCGCGGTGAACGAGGTGTCGAACACCCGGTCGAACCCGATTCTGCGAAGCGAGGCGACCATCTTGCCGTCGAAGTCGGTGCCCGGCTTCATCCCGAACTCTTCGGCGATGGAGACTGAAACCGCGGGCGCGTGCTGGGCGACGACAATCTTGTCCGGGTCGTTCAAGGAACGCATTACTTCCTCGACGTAGGAGCGCTCGTGCAGCGCGCCGGTCGGGCAGACCATGATGCACTGGCCGCAGTTGATGCAGCTCGACACGTTCAGCCCCTTATTGAAGGCGGTGCCGACCATGGACTTGGACCCGCGCTGGACGAAGTCGATGGCCGATACGCCCTGGATTTCTTCGCAGACGCGGACGCACTTGCCGCAGAGGATGCACTTTTCCGGGTCGCGCTGGATGCTCGGGCCGGACATGTCCTTTTCGCGCCGGTTCTTGGCGCCACGGAACCGCCGCGCGCGGACGCCGTGCTCCTGGGCGAGCTCGGCGAGGGTACAGTTGCCGCCGCGGATACAGTAGAGGCAGTCGTCGGGGTGGTTGGAGAGCAACAGCTCGATGATGGTCCGGCGCGCCTGCATCACCGCCGGCGAGTTGCTCTTGATTTTCATCCCTTCGGCGACCGGGAACGAACAGGATGGCACCAGGTTGGCCGAACCCTCGACCTCGACCACGCACATCCGGCACGCGCCCGACGGCGCGAGGCCTTCGAGGTAGCACAGGGTCGGTACCTTGACGCTCGCACGCCGCAGGGCCGAGAGGATGGTCTCGCCCTTCTTGGCCTCGACCTTCCGGCCGTTTACTTCAATCGTAACACTACTCATCTTTCACCTCAAATCGGCTGGGTAAATTCGACGTCACAGCGGAGGCACCGGCGCGCTTCGCATTGCGCGGCGTCGGCATCCGGGCACAACTCGACTTCGCAGAAATTCTTCTGCCGCTTCTGCGCCGCGAGCAGGGCGTGCTCGACCCGGTGGGCCGGCTCGCCTCCCTCCTCGGCCTCGGCCGCGGGCTCGATGTAGACGGTCGGCAGCTTGACTTTTTTCAGTAGCTTCATCTGCCGGCCCGACAAGTAACGTTCGACCATCACCGCCGCGTTCTTGCCCGCCGCGATGGAGTCCACCACCGTGTTCGGGCCGGTGACCACGTCGCCGCCGCCGAAAACGCCCGGCCGGCCCGCGGTGAAGTTCTCGTTGTTCACCACCAGCGCGCCGTTCTTCGCGACCGAGAGCCCGGCCAGCGGCTCGGACTCGGGGTCTTCACTGATGGCGGCGATGAGCGTGTCGATCTCGACCGTGTACTCGGAGCCCGGCACCGGCACCGGCCTGGCCCGGCCGCTCGCATCGCGCTCGCCCAGTTCATTCCTGGTGAACTGCACTGCTTTGAGGACCGGGTTCTGGGGTTCCGGGGTTCTGGGGTTCTGGTCACTTGAACCCTTGACCCCTTGAATCCTTGACCCCTTCACCTCGATTCCCACCGGCGCTACCAGTTCAACTATCTTGACTCCTTCCTCGAGCGCGGCCTCGATTTCCTCGGGGTAGGCGGGCATCTCGGCCCGGGTCCGGCGGTAGAAAATGGTCACGTCGGTTACCGCCTGCTGCCTTATCGCCACGCGCGCGGCATCGAGCGCCGAGTTGCCGCCGCCGATGATGCCGACGCTGCCTCGGGCGAGCTCTGTGCCGTCGAGGTTGTAGCCCTTGAGGAACTTGATGCCCGGGATGACGCCCTGCGCGTCCTCGCCTTCGAGCCCGAGCTTCTTCGACTTGTGCGAGCCGGTCGCGACGTAAATAGCCTGGTAGCCGTCTTTCTGCAGGCTTTCAATTGTGAAGTCACGGCCGAGCACCTGGTTGAGCCGGAGTTCGACGTTCTCGTTGAGCAGCGAGTCGATTTCCTTCTGCAAAGTCTCGCGCGGCAGCCGGTAGGCCGGTATCGCGCAGACGAGCATCCCGCCCGCTTTTTTCTCCTTTTCGAAGACAGTGACCGGGTAGCCGGCGAGCGAAAGCTGGTGCGCCGCCGCGAGCCCGGACGGCCCGGCGCCGATGACCGCCACTTTGGGCGCGCCCGGCTTGGCTTTCTTCACCAGCGGCTTGTAGCTGGCGGGGTCCACGTTGTCCACGACAAACCGCTTGAGCGTCCGGATGGCGATGGGCTCGCCGCCGGTCGTGCCGCAGCGGCAGACGTCCTCGCACGGGTGGTTGCACACCCGCGCGCAGGCTGACGGGAACGGGTTCGCGGTACGGATGACGCGGTATGCGTCTGCGTACTCGCCGCGGCCCACGTGCGCCACATAGCGCCAGACCTCGGTGCCGACCGGGCAGCCGCTCTGGCACGGCGCGCCGACCAATTCCTTGCACGCGCCCGCCGGGCAGCTCCGCTCGAAGATGTGCGCCTCGTACTCGTCGCGAAACCAGCGCAGCGTCGAGAGCACCGGGTTGGGCGCGGTCTGGCCGAGCCCGCAGAGCGAAGTCTTGCGAATCGTCTCGCCCAGTTCCTTCAGGTACATGATGCCCTGGAACCGAAGCAAGGCATCGGTGTCCTCTTCCTTGCGCCGCGGCCGGGTGATTGCCTGCAGGATTTCGAGCATCCGGCGCGTGCCCTCACGGCACGGGATGCACTTGCCGCAGCTTTCGTTCTGGATGAACTCCATGAAGAACTTGGCCACGTCCACCATGCAGGTGTTCTCGTCCATCACGACGAGTCCGCCCGAGCCCATTATCGCTCCGAAGTTCTTCAGCGCCTCGT
Organism: Caldifarciminota bacterium; assembly: GCA_903908785.1. Lineage (GTDB taxonomy): Bacteria > Hydrothermota > Tepidihabitantia > Tepidihabitantales > Tepidihabitantaceae > UBA2258. The sequence goes on from CAIVTL010000494.1 coordinate 4,162, forward strand.
AGTCGCAGGCGACGTCCATCTGCGGCTCGGGGATGCAGCCGCCCGACGGCCCGCCGATTTGCACTGCCTTGCACTTCTTGTTGTTCGGTATCCCGCCGCCCACGTCGAACACTACCTGCCGGATAGTCGTGCCCATCGGCACTTCCACCAGACCGGTGCGATTGACGAGACCGGACAAGGCGAATACCTTGGTGCCCTTGGACCCGGCGGTGCCGACCGCGGCAAACTTCTCCCCGCCCATCTGCATCAGGGCCGCGACGTTCGCGAGCGTCTCGACGTTATTGATGACCGTGGGCTGGCCGAACAGGCCCGAAGTCGAAGGATACGGCGGCCGCGGCCGCGGCATCCCCCGCTTCCCCTCGATCGACTGCATCAAAGCGGTCTCCTCGCCGCAGACGAACGCCCCCGCGCCCATCTTGATGACAACTTCAAGATTGAACCCCGAACCGAGGATGTTTTCGCCCAGCAGGCCATATTCTCTGGCCTTGGCGATTGCGGCCTTCAGATTGCGCACCGCCAGCGGGTACTCGGCGCGGATGTAGATGTAGGCCTTGGTCGCGCCGATGCCGTAGGCGGCAATCACCATCCCTTCAAGCAACCGGAACGGGTCCGACTCGCATACCGCCCGGTCCATGAATGCGCCCGGGTCGCCCTCGTCGGCGTTGCAGATAAGGTACTTCTGCTCGCCCGGCGACTGCCGCGCCATCTGCCACTTCTTGCCCGCCGGGAACCCGCCGCCGCCCCGGCCCCGCAGCCCGGACTTGACCGTCGCCTCACACACCTCGTCCGGCGTCATCGTGTGCAGCACCTTGTGCAGCGCCGAGTAGCCGCCCCGCGCGATGTACTCGTCAATATTGTTGGGGTCGATGAGCCCGGAGTTCGCCAGCACCCAGCGCTTCTGGAGGACGAAGAACGGATGCTCGTCCACGTACGGCACCTTCGCCCATTCCTGTGCCTCCCGTAACTCGTAACTCGCAACTCGTAACTCTCCTCCCGCCTCTCGCCTCTCGCCCCGGTACTGGCCCAACACGAGGTCGGCCGGGATGCTGCCGGCGAACACCGCGTCGAACAGTTTCTCGACCTTCTCCGCCGTCACCGTCCGGAAACTAACCCGGTTCCGCCCCGGCAATTGCACGTCCACAATCGGCTCATCCGAACAGATACCGACGCACCCCACCTCGACCAGTTCGGCGTCAATCTTGTGGCTCTTCAGGTAATCCTTCACCGTCTCCAAAGTCTTGGCCGCGCCCGCGCCGAGCCCGCAAGTCCCGGTGCCGATGAAGATGACCGGCTTCGCAACCTGCTCTCGCCGCAGGCCCGCAATCAACGCGTCAGTGTTCGTCCGTGTCTGTCCCTGTTCGTCCGTGAAAGGCCCGGCCTTCAGCGCCTTGAGCAGTTCCGGTGCCGGCATCGCCGGCTTGTCCCAGCAAGTCCCGGCGGCGTTCGCATCAACCTTTGGCATTAGCGCGCTCCTTTGCCCGGCACTCTTCGATGATCCGCTGCAGCTTCATCGGCGTGACCTTGGCGTAGAACTGGCCGTTGATATTCACGACCGGCGCCAGTCCGCACCCGCCCATGCAGGCCACGACCTCCAGGCTGAACAGCTTATCCCGACTCGTCTTGCCCGGCTCAATCTTCAGTACCTTCATCACCATATCCAGCACCCGCAGCGAGCCTTTCACGTGACACGCTGTGCCCCGGCAGACCATCACGTGGTACTTGCCCCTGGGCTGGAACCGGAACTGGTTGTAGAACGTCGCCACGCCGAACACCTTGCTGGCGGGTATCCGCAGGTGCCGGCCGATGCTGACGACGGCGTCTTCCGAAAGGTAGCCCTGTTCTTCCTGGACCGCCTGCAAGATCGGAATCAGGCTGTCCCGGCCGGCCTTCGGGTAACGCTGCATCACTTTCTCGACGGAAGCGTTTTCCATAATTACCTAGACCTCTCTCGCTTTCTCCTGCTTCGCGAAATGCGCCACCTTCTCCAGGGCGCGCATAATGTCAACCTGCTCCACCTGGACGCCGGCCCGCACCAGCAAAGGCACGGGGGCAAAGTTCAGAATACCGGTTACGCCGGCTTCGACCAGCGCGTCGGCCGCGGCCTGGGCCTGGGGTCCGGGCACGGCAATAACCCCGATGCGCACGCCCAGGGCCCGGGAACGCTCGGGCAGCGTCTGCATGTCGTAGACCCGGCACCCGGAAATCACCCGGTCAATCTTGGCCGCATCGTTGTCGAATGCCGCAACCACCTCAATCTTCAGCCCGCGACCGGCAAGAAACGACAACAAAGCCCGGCCGATGTTCCCCACACCAACCAGCACGGCCTTCATCCCGTCCGGGGCGTCGAGAATCCGGTCGATGCGACCGAGCAACTCGTCGACCTCGTAGCCGCGGCTTGGGCTACCGGAGAAACCAGCCTCCATCAGGTCCCGGCGCACCTGCACCGCAGACACCCGGGCCATTCCGGCAAGCTCATGCGAGTAGACGTGACCGGAACGCCCCTCGACCCTCGAAGCCAGCACGCGCCGATACACAATCAGCCGCTCTACGGTCTTACTGGGTATCCGCTGCATTGGCTGTTACTCTAGTCACGTTGTGATACTATTAACAGTAATCATACCTACTCATGCTCGCTTGTCAAGCATCCGCAGTCGACCCGAACCCGACATTGGACCACCGCCAAGGCCGGGAGACTGATGGGTGCGAAGGGACAAACTCCGTTTCATCCTATTTCGTCTTCGTGGCTTTCAATCTCGGGTCTGGGGACGGCGTTGTGCTACGAATCGAGATTCGATTGTTCCCTTCGCTGTACCTCACATCGTATCTCGCGCCGTGTCGGTCAGTGTATCCTGACCTGTATCTCGACCTGCGTCTTCGCCTGAATCTCAACCCGCATCTCAACCTCAACCTTAACCTCAACCTTGTCCTCTATCCGACGCCGAACCGCACGTTGTTCCTGAACTTGTTCCGCAGGTTGTTCCAGCGGTCGAATCCTGCGTTGCTCGATACGTTGTAGCTTTCGAAGTACCGGTCGATGCTCCCTCAGATTGAAATCGAGTCGCTTCTCAAGATACTCCCCCCTAAGCGACCCCTACCCTTGGTTCTCCTGACTTGCGCCAGCTCCTAACCTGCGGATAATACGCATGTTATGCTCATTTCCCGGTCCGCTCGGACCCCGCCTTCTTTCAACGCCATTCCATTCGTCATTCGACCTCCGGACTTCGCACTTTCCCGGCATGCATCCTCTGCTTCTGACCGCCAACTCGTAACCCGCAACCCGTAACTCACCTCCGACCTCTCGTCACTCGTAACTCGCCTCTGGCCGTCCGCAACTCGCAACCCGTAACCCGCAACTCGCAACTCGTAACTGACCTCATGTCACCGGTATTAGAGAAACCATGACCCCAACACGCAACATGGTGCGGAACATGATAAGAATTGTTATCAATTTGTATCATGGCTCCCAACCCGGCTAACGCACTCATCGCTCATCACTTATCGTTTATCGCTTCTCTTGGCAGCGATTCCCCGGACGGCGGGGGAGGCCCCAGCCCCTAAAACAGCCCTTGCTCCAGC
>CAIVTL010000495.1 GCA_903908785.1 Caldifarciminota bacterium
GCACCAGTTGTTCTTTCCAGTCCCGCTTCATCAGCAGGTCGCGGTCGCTGGTATTGGTCGCGGTGATGTCGAGGCGGAAGGTATCGCCGACCACGAAAGTGTCGCGGTTGGGCGTGATGTGAACCGCAACCGGGGCGTCATCGTAGACGCCACGCCACTGCCCGGCAGTGGCGAATGACAAAGTCACAAGGGGAAATGACAAAGTCAGAAGGGGAAGTGCCCAAGTCATAAGGGGAAATGGCAAAGTTGGGACACGGAACCTTCGGGCAAAGATTGAAGAACGAGGAGTGAAGAGTGAAGACAGGAGCGCGCATCCGGCCCGAACCCTTTGGACGAAGACAGAAGAGTGAAGAGTGAAGAATGAAGATAGAAACGCGGATCCGGCCAGAACCCCGGAACCCCGGAACCCCAGAATCTTTCCGCTTCCGCCCACTTTCTCCCTCTCTCCCTTTCTCCCATTGTGCCTCTCCTCAGTCAACGTCGATACTCTCACTGAGCAGTTCCTGCCCGGAGATAATCTCGCCGCCGGCGTTGCAGGCGCACATCTCCGGCCCGAACGGACCCTGGGTACAGTCCCCCTTCGGGGACAGTCCCCACTCAGTCCCGCACTTGGGGCAGCGTATCTTCAGTGGCACAGTCTTGAACTCAAGCTCGGCGTCGGCCGCGGCCGTGCCCTGCTTCATCTCGTCGAAGTAGAATCGGACCGAGTCCGGCACTACGCTGCCGCCTTCGCCTAGCAGCAGCCGGATACGGTTGATACGTTCCGCGCCGTGCTTCTTCGTCTCATCAAGGGCGAGGTCGAGCATCGAGCGGGTGATGGAGAGCTCATGCACGGAATTGCCGATTTACGAGTGACGATTTCCGATTGAGAAGTGCCGCGGACCGGGCGGGGACAATCGACACTCGCCAATCGTCAATCGACAATCTATGAGATTTCCTTGAGCATCTTCGTCGCAATTGAGTCGGAGGGGGCGCGCTGGAGCCACTGTTGGAGCAGGACCCGCGCCTTGCTGGTGTCGTGGATGTCGTCGAGGTACAGCCGGTACAAGGCCTGCAACGGGTCCGGCCGGCCCGGGTCTTCGTTGATTGCCTCGCGGTACGCGGCCTCGGCCCGGGCAAAGTCGCCCTTGCCCTGATACGCGTAGCCGCGCCGCAGAGAGAGTTCCGGGTCCTGGAAGCCCCGTCCTTCGATGGAATCGAGGTAACTGAGCGCCTTGTCATACTCGCCGTTCAGCATGGCGAACACCGAGGCGTGATAGAACAGCGGTATCTTCCGGTCCTTGTCAAGGTCGAAGCTCAAGGCCTTCTCGAGCACGTCCTGCGCCTCGCGGTTCCGGCCCGCTTTCTGGTATTCGCCGGCCAGCGCTAAGTAGCTCGCCGCGTAGTTAATCAGCAGGCCGCGCGTGTTATCGTCCTTCGCCACCTTAGAGTCGAGCATCGATTTCATCACGTAGACGTCGTACAGCAGGTGCCGGGTCTTCTCCATGTCAACCTGGTTGTCGCCCCGCTCCGGGACCACCCGGTTGACGAGACCCTCAAGCCGCAGGTACGGTTCGCAGTCTTCGAGGTTGTCGCGGGAGACGGTCGTGGCGTAGTAGACCGGCGTGCGCGGGTTGTAGCTCGGGGTGAACACCTTGGCCATGTACTCCTCGGGCGTGCACGCATAGTCGTTGGGCCAGCTCAACTTGACGCCCGCGCTGGTGGCGATAATGTCGCGCATCATGATGTCTTTGAGCAGGTAGGTGCGGTTGTTCTTGCCGACGAACCCCTGGGGCAACTTGTCAATCTGCGCCTCGGTGAACGAAATCGGCGCGCCCCATTTCTTGAGC
>CAIVTL010000496.1 GCA_903908785.1 Caldifarciminota bacterium
GACGCTGGGAGCGCAAGTCAAATTGCAGAATGCAAATATCAAAAGTCAAAGCGGCGGACGGGCGCGGAGCGCCCGAGTTTGCAGTTTGCAGGTGGCAGTTTGCAGGGGCTCGAACAACCAAGAACCTGAGACCAAGAACCAGCAACCACACCTCGCAGCCATCAGATTCTAGATTCATGATTGTAGATTTCAGATTACCAGGAACAACCCAGTGAACCAAGTCACGCGGTTCACTATAATGAACCGCGTTCATTCCAGCGGGTCGCCGGCCCCGGATACCATGAAAATCCTTCATTGACTGACGGATTTTCATGGTGTAGGATGTTGCGTGATTGACCGCGGGACCGACTCAGGCATCGTCCGGACCGCGCTCCGGCGCAGCCGCGTCGTCGCCATCCTCGGCGCGCGCCAGTGCGGCAAGACGACCCTGGCGCGGCAGCTCGTGCCCGCCGATTCGCTGAGCTATTTCGACCTCGAGGACCCGGCGAGCCTTGCCCGGCTGGCCGAGCCGGATACGGCGTTGCGGCCGCTCGCGGGCCTCGTGGTGATTGATGAAGTCCAGCGCCGGCCGGACCTGTTTCCGCTGTTCAGAGTGCTCGCGGACCGCCGTCCGTTGCCGGCCCGGTTCCTTATCCTCGGCAGCGCTTCGCCTGAGTTGCTGCGCCAGTCTTCCGAGACGCTGGCCGGCCGGCTGGAGACGGTACTGCTGGAGGGATTCCGACTGGCGGACTTGGGCGCGCCGGCCCAGGGCCGGCACTGGTTGCGCGGCGGTTTCCCGCGGGCGTACACCGCCCGCAGCGAGGGGGATTCGTTGTCCTGGCGCCGTCAGTTCATCCAGACGTTCCTCGAGCGCGATGTGCCGCAACTCGGCTCGTCCGTCCCGGCCGCAGCGCTTCGGCGTTTCTGGACGATGATTGCCCACTATCACGGCCAGACCTGGAATGGGGCGGAACTGGCCCGCGCCCTCGCGGTGAGCGAGGCCACGGTGCGGCGGTACCTCGACCTTTTGACCGGGGTGTTCATGGTCCGACAGCTTGCGCCGTGGCACGAGAACCTGGGCAAGCGCCAGGTACGGGCACCCAAGGTCTACGTCCGCGACAGCGGGTTGCTGCACGCCTTGCTGGGCATCGGCAGTCGGCGGGAACTGGAGCTTCACCCCAAGGTCGGCGCTTCGTGGGAGGGTTATGCGGTTGAGGAGGTCCTCAAGGCGCTGCGCCCGGACGAGGCCTACTTCTGGGCCACGCACCAGGGCGCGGAACTGGACCTGCTGCTCTTCCAGCGCGGCCGGCGTATCGGCGTCGAGTGCAAGCGAATGGATGCACCGAAGTTGACGCCGTCGATGCGAGTCGCGATGTCCGACCTGAAACTGGACCGGCTGGTGGTGGTGTATCCCGGTGCGACGCACTACAACCTGGCAGCTAACGTGGAAGTTGTTCCGCTGGCCGAACTGGTCGGGGGCGGGAAAGGTAGAGGCAAAGGTGGAGGTAGAGGTAGAGGTGGAGGTTGAGGGAGGACTATCCACAGATTTCGCAGACGACACGAAGTGTCGCCCCGACGCCGAGGAGGGGTCTCGGCCTGATAGGGCAGAATTCAGAACTGCGGAGGCGGAGAGGAGTATCCACAGATTTCGCAGATTACACAAATTCTCGGCTCCAGACTCTGGGCCCTGGACTCTGGACTTTAGACTATGGACTTTAGACTATGGACTTTGGACTTCAGACTATGGACTATGGACGGAAGACGGGCGCAGGGACGATTTCAGATTGCAGATTGCAGAATGTCCGGAGTTTGTGATTTGGGATTTGGTGCTTGGGATTTCCCGCTCCTCTCGGGCTTTGGAGTTTAGAGTTTGGGGTTTAGAGTTTCCCGCGTCCTCGCAACTCGCAACTCGCCTGCTATGTTGAAACGGCTCTTCGACTTCGTCTGCGTCTTTCTCGGCCTTGTCGTCATCTCCCCTCTTCTTGGCCTTATCGCCCTTGTGGTGAAGTTGAGTGATGGCGGCCCGGTTTTCTATCGCGGGCTTCGGACCGGCTTGAACGGGAAGGTGTTCCGGATATGGAAGTTCCGAACGATGGTGGTGGATGCCGAGAAGACCGGGGTGACCGCGACGGCCGATGATGACCCCCGGGTGACGCGAGTGGGCCGGTTCCTTCGGAAGTACAAGCTGGATGAGCTGCCCCAGTTGGTGAATGTGCTGGTCGGGGATATGAGCCTGGTCGGACCACGGCCCGAGGTTCCGCAGTACACGGCGCTGTTCACCGCTGAGGAGCAGGCGATTCTGAGCGTGCGCCCGGGGATAACGGACAGGGCAACGTTGTGGGACATTGCCGAAGGCGAGGTCCTGGCCGGCAGCGATGACCCGGAGCGCGCCTATCTTGAGAAGATAAGGCCGGAGAAGACAAGGCTGCAATTGGAGTACGTCCGCGAACGCACGTTCGGCAAGGACGTGAAGATTCTCGTTCTGACCCTCTGGGCACTGGTCGCGCGGCGGAGAATGAACCACAGATGAACACAGA
>CAIVTL010000497.1 GCA_903908785.1 Caldifarciminota bacterium
CCCACACCGCGCCCAGCGGCATGGTCTTCTGTCCCTCCAGCAGGGCCAGCTTGCCCGCGCCATCTCCGGCCGCATCCAACTCCCGCAGCCGAGACACCGGCTCCAGCGAAGCTGCCAGCAATGCCTGCTGCGTTGCCCGCGCGCCGATGACCCAGGCTGCGACGCGGTTCAGACTCGCGTCGAAGTAGTCGAGCGCGAAGTGGACGCGGCCTATGGCCCCGGCTCGCACCACCTCGGCCATCACTTCCCTCAACTGGTCATCAAACACGACCACATGGTCGCTGTCCCAGCGCACCCCCCGGCTCACGTGCAGCAGCAATTCACCGGAGAACTGCAGGATGGCAGAAACCTTATCTGCGACCGATTCGGTCGGGTGGAAATGGCCCATGTCGAGGCAGAGCATGATGCCGCGGCTCAAGGCGTATCCGAGGTAGAACTCATGGGAGCCGACCACAAACGCCTCACTGCCGATGCCCCAGAGCTTGCTCTCGACCGAGTCCTTCATTTCTGTCACCGGGTACGCGCTAGCGAACACCTCGTCGAGCGACTTCCGCAGCAGGCTCCTGCGCTCCCAGCGGTCGATGACCGCGTCCTTCGCGCCGTCCGGAATCCACAAGTTGTGAATCGCCGGCGTGCCGAGGACGCGGCCCATGTGGGCGGCGATTTCCCGGCACCGGCGCACGTGCTCGACCCAGAAGCCTCGGATGCCATCGTCGGTGCTGCTCAACGTGAACCCGTTCTGTGCCTTTGGGTGAGCGAACAGAGTGGCATTGAAATCCAGCCCGAGCCCGCGCTGTTTCGCCCAATCTTCCCAACCGGCAAAGTGTTCAGAACCAATCGCATCACGGTCAACCGGGTTGCCGCCGAACTCGCCATACATCGCGTGCAGGTTCACTCGATGCCGACCCGGAATCAGGCTGAGCGCCTCCTCCATATCCTGTTGCAACTCGCTCACGTTCCGCGCGCGGCCCGGGTGAGAACCTGTCACAGCCATACCGGACCCGGCAAGGGTCTCTCCTCGATTCTCGAACCCGCGCACGTCGTCGCCCTGCCAGCAGTGAAGCGAAATCGGGACACTCCCGAGCCGCTGCAGCGCCGCCTCGGTATCGACACCCAGCTCGGCGTATCGCTCGCGGGCAGCCCGATACGCTTCTTCTACTCTTCTTTGGCTCTCTGCCATGCCCACCTCCGTTTCGACCCCGGCATATACACCCGCAGCCTCTCTTCCGCACTCTTCCACCAGCCGCGTTCCTCCGGCCTGGGCTCGTAGACTCGCACGTCAAACGACCGGCGCACGACCGCCCGGATTTCTGCCAAGTCCCGGACACAACCTGCGGCCATTGCCTGCACCATCAGGTTGCCGATTGCAGTCGCCTCGACCGGCCCGGCATGCACCGGCAGCCCGGTGGCGTCGGCCGTCAACTGACAGAGCAGCCGGTTCCGCACCCCGCCGCCGACAACGTGAATCCGGTTGATGGGTTGCTTGTAGAATGTCCGCAACTGGTCCAGCACGACGCGGTACTTCAGGGCCAGGCTGTTCAGAATCACACGCGCACGGCCGGCGTGCGTAGCCAGCATACGCTGACCGGTCAGGCGGCAGTAGTCGTCTATGGCGGACACCATGCTCAGAGGGTTTGCGAGCATATGCCAGTCCGGGTCAATCACGGTATCGAGTCGAGGCAATCGGGAGGCCTCGGACAGCAGTGACTCGTAGTCAACCTGCCCGTACTCCTGCCACTCCTCCACGCACCGCCGCAGGAGCCAGAGCCCGGTGACGTTCTTGAGCAGCCGGAACGTCCCGCACACCCCGCCTTCATTCGTGAAGTTGTGCCTCATTGCATCTTCGCCCGTGTACGGCTGCCGGGTCTCGACACCCACGAGCGACCACGTGCCAGAACTGATGAATGCCCAGTCGTCACCCTCGGCCGGGATGCCCGCAACCGCGGCTGCGGTATCGTGGCTCGCGGTCGTCTCTGCGCTGCCGCGTGGGAACCCGGTCTCGTCGCAGACGTCCTTGCGCAGCTTCCCGATGTAACTGCCCGGACCGACAACTTCCTGCATGATACGCGCCGGCACTCCCAGCGCCTCGAACAGCTCTTCGGCCCATACCCGCTTGGCCGAGTCGTAGAGCTGCGATGTCGTGGCGATTGTGAACTCGGTGGCCTTCACGCCGGTCAGCAGGTAGTTGAACAGGTCGGGCATGAACAACAGCGCGTCGGCCTGCGCGAGCAGCGGCGACTTCGCCAGCTTGAGCGCATGCAACTGGTACAACGTGTTGATATTCAGGAACTGGATGCCGGTCAGTTCGTAGACCCGTTGCTTGGGCACCCGCTTCAGGAACTTCGCCATCGCACCTTTGAACTCCGGGTCCCGGTAAGCGCGCGGCATGCCAAGCAGCGAACCGTCGGCCCCGAGCAGGCCGAAATCTACACCCCACGTGTCAATCCCGATACTGTCAAACCGCCGCCCGCCCTCTTCTCCGCACAGCCGCAGCCCTTGCTTCACCTCGCGAAACAGCGCGAACAGGTCCCAGTACAACCGGCCGTGGACACTGACAATCTCGTTCCTGAACCGGTGAACCTCGTTGATCTCGAGCCGTCCGTCTTCCAGCTCACCCTCAACGACCCGTCCGCTCTCTGCCCCGAGGTCAATCGCAACAAACCGATACGGTCGCTTCACTGCGCGATAACGATACACCATCTGCGCCACTTCGCAAGGTCGGCACCTTCCGCGCTTGCACATGGTGATGGCGTCGTCGCTCACGCTGCAAACGCCGGCCACGAGCGCTTGACAAGCGGACCCGGGACGTTATCATAAGGCGCGACAAAGGAAGTCCACGATGGCTGTAACTGTCCGAGGTCAGACCGAGCCAAACACGAGGGGAATTCCTGCGCCCTTTCGGGCGCGACTCAAGGCCGAATCACAAACACACAAGAGCGGAGGACAGAACAGAGCCTCTGCATGGTTGCTCGCAGCCTTGCCGCGGCGGAATCACCACTGGCAGCGAGAACCAGCAGCAGACCGAAAGTCGAACGGATGCACAGCATCCGAGGAGGAGCATATGCGTGGAAGCAAAGACATCGGAGTAGCACGTGTCGGGCTGCTCGTGGTCGCTGCCATTTCCATGGCAGCAGCGTCGGGACGGAAACCGTCGAAGGAGCAGCAAGCCACAGTCTCGCTACGGCGAATCTCGGCTAGTGAAGTGATGACCATCCTTCACAAGTTTCCCGAGATGGTCCCCGGTCGCTTCACCTCTGCGATGAACGACACGGGGTTTGTCAAAGACTTGTTCCCGTTTGGCGAGGTGACATCGGCTTCGCTGGACCGCGTCTTCCCGGGTATTCAGTTCTATAAGGGGCTCTCCGGGAGCAAGCCTCCGTATCCATATCTGATGGCGATCGCAGGAAGCAAGCGCTACATGATGCCAGATGGATTCAATCAGTTGCTTCTTGAAGGCGGACAAAAGGTGACCGAGAAGAACATCGTGGCCCTGGCAAAAGCCTTCGTCGTGCTGGCTCTCGGGAATCAGCGGATGTTTGGTAATCCCATATTTGGCGGGCCCCAAGGTGACGAACTCCTAGCTTTTCCGCAAATCACTTTCTTGGATGCGAAAGGGACAAAGCTCGTGACTGGGCGCCCAACCGACGCCGCTGTACTGAAGGTGAGGATTGGCGCGCAAGTAGAGGAGTGGCACTTCAGTGTCTTGTGGAATCAACTCGAGGGAGTATCCAGGGCCAATGGGAAGGGGCTCATCCTTGACTACTCACCCGTCATGGTCGAATCTCTTCCGGGTCGAGGGCAACTGGACCCGACCCCCAACATGACTATCGGCACTTATCCTACCAACGGCGACGCGTATGTGGAGTTTGACTCGCTGAATCAGGCTCATTACTACGTCATCGTGAAGAGGAATCAGGACTCAACTGGCAAGAAGGTCGTGTTCTCCCTCCTGGGGGGATTTCGGGGACACAATACTTAATTCCCTCGCGGGCCCCGCGAGTTCAACAGTGAAGTGCAACGCTTAAGGAATCTCGCGAACATGACACCCAAACCGCGCAGGCGACACGTCATTAAGATTCGCGGCCAATCCCCACCTTCTGCACTTCCTGGAGACCTGCTCAGTCGTGACACCTTTCAATATCTCGCACGCCTGAACTCGGGCACCAGCGCTGGATAGAGCGCACGATAGCGCTCGTACGCATCAGCGTATGCGCCGGCATTCGGCCCGGGCTGAGTGGTGCCGGTCTCACGTACGGTGCGGTCGCAGGCTTCGACAACATCGCCGCAAAAACCTGCGCCGACACCCGCCAATAGAGCCGCCCCGTATGCCGCGCCCTGCGTGACGTTCACTTCGACAATCTCGACCCCGAATACGTCGGCCATCATCTGACGCCAGAAAACGGAGCGCGAGCCGCCCCCCGACACGCGCACCCGTGCGCAACTCTGGCCCAAGCCGCACAGCAGGTCAAGGCACTCGCGCAGAGAGAACGTCACACCCTCAAGTACTGCCCGCGCCATGTGTGCCTTGCCGTGTCGGAGTGAGAGCCCGAAGAACACGCCACGCGCATCCGGGTCAGCATGCGGTGTCCGCTCGCCAGTCAGGTATGGCAAGAACAATAGACCGTCAGACCCGGCGGGCGCGGTTGCCGCCAGCTCTGTGATGATGTCGTAGACGTCGCGGCCGGTCCGCACCGCCTCAGCCTTCTCTGGTTCGCACAGGGCGTCCCGGAACCACCGCAGGCTGCCGCCAGCCGACAGCGTCACTCCCATCAGGTGCCAGGTATCCGGCACGGCGTGGCAGTAGGCGTGCAGCCCTCCGGTCGCGTCGAACGCGTACTTGCCGGTGGCTGCGAACACGACGCCGGAGGTGCCGATTGTTACAGAGACAATGCCCGGTCTGGCTATGCCTGTTCCGATTGACTGCGCTGCCTGGTCGCCCGCGCCGGCGACAACTGGCGTGCCGACCCGAAGTCCGGTCGCGGCCGCGGCCGCCGCGCTCACCTCTGCGACCACTTCGTGCGACTCGTGGAGGGGCGGCAGCCACTCGCGCGGGATGTCCAGCAGTCCCAACAACTCGTCAGACCACACCCGCCTCCCCACGTCCATCAGCAGCGTGCCCGAGCCGTCAGCTACGTCCATCGCAAAGGCACCGGTCAGCCGATACCGTACGTAGTCCTTAGGCAGGAGCACGTGTCGGGCGCGCTCATACACTGCCGGCTCGTTCTCGCGCACCCACAGAATCTTGCCCGCGGTGAATCCGGTCAGGGCCGGTTTGCCGGCCAGCTCAATCAGCCTCGCCCGGCCAGCCTTCCGCTCGATTTCCGCGCACTGAGCCGCAGTCCGTTGGTCATTCCACATGATGCAAGGCCGCAGCACCTTGCCCGCCTCGTCCAGCAACACCAACCCGTGCATCTGTCCGGTCAAGCCGACTCCGGCGATGTCCTCGCCCTTTGTTCCGACCAACACTCGTCTGATGCTCGTGACGGTCGCCTGCCACCAATCCTCGGGATTCTGTTCAGCCCAACCCGGCCGCGGAACCTGCATCGGATACTCGGTGGTAGCCTCAGCACGGACCGCGCCGTCCGGTGCGATGAGAACGACCTTGCTTCCCGACGTACCTATGTCGATGCCTAAGAGGAGGCTCATAGCACAAGCACAAGCTCAAGCATCGGATGACGAAAGGAGCTTCCTGAGCAGGGCGTACAGCATCTTGCCAATCTCCGCGACCTCACCCGACAGCCGCTTGGACTGCTCATTCGAAACATAACCAAGATCCCTGGCCAGCACGAGCTGATACTCCAGCTCCTCCTTGCTGCCTACTGCAATCCGAACGTACCTTGCGAACTCCACGACGCTTCCGGCACTACCCTCTTTCAGGTTCATCGGTATCGAGTACGAGGCCCGACGCATCTGCGACACAAGTCCATACCTCTCGTCCTTCGGGAAGCGTGCGGTCAGTCGGTAGATTTCGAGGGTCAGAATGTGCGCCCTCTTGAAGACCGCATAGTCGTCAACCCTACGTATCATCTATCCCTTTCCTGCTTGTGCTTGAGCTTGTGCTTGCGCCCGCGCAAGCGGCGCCAGCCTTTCCGGATACATTGCTCGCATCCGCACAAGATACGCTTCCAACCATCCCCTTGCCTTGTCAGGGTGGTTGACCGCGTAGACGATTGACTCATGGTCAAGCGCCTCTATCCGGTCATTGGCTGCCCTGAACGCGTCCATGCTGATTTGGAGTGCGGTCGCCACAGGCATCCGTTCCGGGTTGATGTCGATGCCGAACCAACCCTGGTAGCCGTGCATTTTCAGGACGTACAGCAGCGCTTCGGTCTGCTCCGGGGAAATCGTGCCCACGTTCAGGTCCTGGTCGAAGTTGCCGAGCGGCTGGCTGTTCAGGTGCATGTGGCATAGCCTGCCTTCGGACAGGGGCCAGCTATACGCGTACGGCAAGTCCTCACCGGCCATCAGCGCGTGCCCGACTTCGGGATTCAGCCCGACCAGCGCGTGGCCGTCAACCAGCAGATGCCGGTTCTCCGGGTTCTGCAGCCTCTCCTCGACCATGTTGCACAGCAGCATCCCCTCCGGCGTCGTGCCGAAGATGATTCTGCCGCGCGGCTCGTACGGCTTGGGCTCGAACGCCACACGCACGCCCGGCACGCAATCCATCGCCTCGGCCAGCCCGTCGGCAAACCGGTCCCGCATCGCCGCGAAGTCGATGCCGAACGGGTTCTCGTACCCGTCAATCCCGGGCCAGACCACGCAGAAGTCGGTCTCCATGCGCAAGTTCATCTCCAGCGCGCGCACCGTGAGCTCGACCGCCGCCTTGCGCGCTTCGGGTGGCGGGCTTGAGAGCGAGCCGAACTCGAACTGCTGGTCGCGGAACAGGAGCGGCACGACCGTTACCAGCCGGATACCGGTATCCGCGCAGAAGTCGCGCCACAGCTTCTCGTTCTCCTCGTTGATTTCGTTCGGGTAGTGCGCCTCCAACCCGCTCAACCCGTACTCCTTGAGCTCAGCCGCAATCTCCAGCCGCTGCTCGATGCCCAGGACCTTGCCGTACCGTTCGTGGAAGCGGCTTTCCGCCGGCGAGAAGAACCAGATGCCGGCTGAGAACTTCAGGTCCAGGTGGAACGTCTTGAGTTGCTCGACCGTCTGTTCCGGTGTCCTGCGGATTGCCTGCGGCCGAAGGTCAATGAGCGGCATTATCGTGACTCCTTGTGAAAGATTCTGTGCGAATCAAGATGGCATAATTCTAGTCAGCCTGTCCTGACTGGCAAGCACCGCGGCCCGGACCGAAATGAAACCGCCAAGGACGCCAAGAACGCCAAGGCCGGAAGAGGACGTCCGGAGATTCCGCAGGTTCACAGGCTGCGCGAACACGCCTTGACTTGGCAGGCATCGCTTCTAGAATCGAGGAGCGATGCGGCTCACGCTGATACTCCTCTTGCCGTGCCTTCTGCTTGCCGGCTCGTTCGACGCGGACGGCGATGGTATCTGTGATACCCAAGGTATGGTCGCGGACTCGAACAACGACGGCTCATTCGATGGCCCGGGCATTTCCGCGCCTCAGGACCGCCCATCCGACTCGCTGACCCTCACGCAGGTCTGGACATCGGGCCAAGTTCTCAACAACCAGTGGGACGCGTGTTGCGGTTACTTCGATGACGACTCGCTGCTCGACATCCTCGGCCATCACTGGAACCCGAACGTGCTGCATGTCTTCGAGTCTGACGGCGCGGGCGGCTACAGCCACGTTTGGGAGCAGACCGATTCGCTTCCGCCCGGCTCCTATTGCACGGTCACGGCCGGGGACCCGGACGACGACGGCAAGCTCGAACTCCTCGGCGGCGAAGTCTCCACCCTAGGCAAGGTTGTCATCTTCGAGAACGTGGCTGACGACTCGTGGGGCCAACCCTATTGCGGCATCCGGATGCAGGGCGAGCGTATCCGCACCGTGCGTGTTGCCGACACCGACCGTGATGACATCAATGAAGTCATCGTCGTCACCGGCGACGCGACCGCAGGCGGCAAGGTCGCCATCTTCGAGCACACCGGCCCGCCCGGGGTCCACGCCTACACCAAGATATACGAATACACTACGGTCTCGTACCTGTTCCAGGCCGAAGTCGGCGACGCGGACAACGACGGCTACCCGGAAATCCTGCTTGGGGTCGGCGGCATGCACGGCTTCCCGATGAACATCCGCCGCATCGTCTACGACCCCGGCACGCACACCTACTCACACCACATGTTCACGTCCACGGTCATCGGCCTGCCGGTAGCTCCGATTGCCTGCCGGTTCGACTCGGCCCAGGGCAACCTGCTCGTAGTCGGCTCGTCCGGCGACCAAGATGGCCAGGTCCAGGTCTTCCGCTATACGAGCGTCGACACGTTCAAGCCGGTCTGGACTTCGAGCATGACCACTCCCGGCAATGTCATCGCGGTCGCGCCCGCGCCCTTTGCCGGGTTCAGCCGTCCCCTCTTCTTCTGCGCTCCGTTCGGCGGCGCGGTCTACGGCTTCGCCAAAGACGACACCGGTTTCCACTGCGTCAGCTACACGAACCCCGGCACCGGTGCGGCAATCAGGAGCATAGACTATGGCTTCGATGTCAGGGACGAACTGATACTGGCCGAGTCGGCTCCGGCCGACTACATCTCGGTCTACCGCCGCGACGTGACCGGCGCGGTTGCCGAGCTGACGGTAGTGCCGAACCTCGTTCCCCTGCGAGTCACACCCAACCCGGCACGCACCGGGACGGCTGTCAGCCTACAGCTTACGGCTAACGGCCCTGCGGCGCTGACGGTGTTCGACGTATCAGGTAGACGTGTTCTGTCTCAGGTTGTTCGTTCTTCACCCTTCATTCTTCACACCTCTCTCTTGCCTGCTGCGGGCGTCTATGTTGTTATGGTGAAAACACGGTCCGGAACCGCGACCGCGCGACTCGTCCTCGCCGACTAGTAAACTCCCCGCACACAATTCGACCTGATGTCATTCTGAACCCTTCGCTTGCTCTGTCATTCTGAGCGCAGCGAAGAATCTCAGGTCGCTCAAGGGCAGGCTTCGTGAAGGATCCTCGCCCCCGAAGACCCTTCGCTTCACTCAGACCCACTATGTCAAGCCATGCTTGATTTCTGCCTTAGCTGGTGGCGCATGATTTGGGCGAGATGGCGGTTTTCGTCGTACACGGTTTGGTCGCGCCAGATGGCAAACGCTATCTTCATCAGCAGGTTCGCCAGACA
>CAIVTL010000498.1 GCA_903908785.1 Caldifarciminota bacterium
ATCTCGCCTATGCCATGCCCACGCGCGCCTATGGGTCGTTTGGACTGACCGTGCTCAATTTCGGTTCCGAAGGACTGGACTCCAGGGACGTGAACAACAACAAGTATGGCAGTTCAATATATGAAGAGAATGCCGTCATTTTCTCCTATGCCTACGCCCCCTGGCACTGGCTGGGTGCAGGCGCCAATCTGAAAGTAGTGAGCAAGAACCTGGCCGAATACAGCGGCCTCGGTCCCGGGGCCGACCTCGGATTGATTGTCACGGTCCCGAAGCCCCTGTCTTTCGGGTTCTATGCCCAGAACGTATATGCGCCCTCGATGAATCTGCACTCGCAGGTCGAGACCTACCCGCTTGTGTTGCGGGCCGGCGTCGCGGCCAAGCTTTACAATGGCCGGGTTGCGGTCGACATTGACGCTGTCAAGGTGGGCGACCACACGGTCAAGCCGCACGGCGGCGTCGAGTTCCAGCTCGTGCCGGACGTGTTCTCGCTGCGCACCGGGGTCGACATGAATGAGGTCAGCGTGGGCGCGGGTCTGAAGAAAGTCTGGGGCAATTTCTCGCTGGGCGTGGACTATGCGTTCCTGATGCACTACCAGTCGAACTACATGGTCAGTCCGACCCACAAGATGGGACTGAACATTGAGTTCGGCGGGTACCGGACCTGGATTCAACCGTTTCCGAGTATCTTCTCGCCGACCCCGGACGACAAGCGGAACGTGCTCTGGATGGACATCAAGACGATGTCCCGGCAGAAGATCAAGCGCTGGCAGATTCTGCTGAAGAACAACCTGGGCGAGGTCGTCCGGACGTTCTACGGCTGGGACAGTCCGCCGCTGCGGATGGCGTGGGACGGCCTTGACGACGCCGGGCGGCTGGTGAGTGACGGCAGCTACTTCTACGAAATCGTGCTGGTCGACGCGCGGAACGAATCAATGGAACACGGCGGCCCGCTGACGAGAATCAAGACCAGAGGCCCGCAGGGTAAAGTCGAGGTTGAACAGAACAAGCCGTGAGACAACCAATGCCGAATACTCCGCACCGTACGCCTAACGCTCTCAGCGTCGGGCGTCTGCTTTTGTGCCTTGCGCTCGCCGCCTCGGCGGCGCTCGCCCTGACTCCGAAGCAGACCGATGACCTGGTCAAGCGCTACTACGCACTGGACGACGTGCTCAACGCCAAGAACTATCGCGGGGCGGCCCACCTGTATCAGGGGCTGGTCGATGATTACGGCGGCAGTGAGTTCGGTGACGAACTCAGGTTCGGACTGGCCGAGACCTGGTTCAATCTCGGCGAGTATGCCCACGCCCGGGACCAGTTTCAGGCCATCGTCGAGCACCCGCGCTACGAGTACATCGAACCCGAGGCACTGTACGGTTTTGCCATCTCGTCAATCATGCTCGCCAACTATCAGGAAGCCGATGTCGCACTGCAGAAGCTGGTGAAGAAGCAGGGCTACGAGAACGACCCGCGCACAAACTTCGCGTTTGGCGTGCTGAGCTACTACCGGAAGGAATACGAC
>CAIVTL010000499.1 GCA_903908785.1 Caldifarciminota bacterium
TATCGCCTGAGTTACACCGAGCCGTGGGTGCTCGGGTCGCCAGTTGACGTAACCGCCAGCGCGCGGCAGCAGACGGTTGACACGACATTTGCGCAGACTAACCTGGCGATTTCCGCCGATGCCCGTGCCGCGACCTGGACGACGGTGAGTTTCGAAACCGGCTATGACCGTTTCACCGATGCCGCGCGCCGGGTGAGCGCGGGTGTGGTCTGGGCCGGCACCGGCGTCATCCTGGACTCGCGGGATTTCCCGGCCAACCCGCGGACCGGGATCCGGCTGAGCGCGCTGACCAAAGTCGGAAACCGGATTTCCGACTCGACCCGCTCAGACGTTGTCACCCACGTTGAGCTTGCCCTGACCGGGGTTCTGCCGCTCGGCCGTAGCTTTGCTTGGTCGAATTCGGTCGGGCTGCGGGCCGTTTACTCGGCCGCGAGTCTGACCGAGCCCGAGCTCTACCGACTGGGCGGACCGGGAACCGTGCGCGGGTACCGGGAGGACGAGTTCGTCTCAACCCGGCTCGGCTGGTTCACCACCGAGGCACGCTACCTGCTCGACCGGGCGTCGAGCGTGTACCCGTTTCTTGACGTCGGCGCGTATCAGGATTCGCTCGGCTGGCAGATGGAGCCGGGCTATGGCGTCGGTACGAAGGTTGCGACGCCGGTCGGCGTTCTCGGGTTTGACTACGGCGTCGCGTTTCGAGACAGCCCGTTGCGGGGCAAGGTGCATTTGAGCTATGATGTGATGTTCTAGGAAATGGCTAATTGGCAATTCCTAATTCCCAACTAATGACCAACTGCAGAGAATGACGAATTGGGCTTCTCGGCATTGGACATTCGTTGGGCATTGGGAATTAGGTATTGGGAATTCCGCATCTGACAACGGAGGTTGGCAATGAGCATTCTTGAGGCCGTACTGCTGGGTCTGGTTCAGGGCATCACCGAGTTTCTGCCGGTGTCGAGTTCCGCGCATCTGGCGGTGCTTGAGCATTTATGGAAGCTGCCGGTTGAGTCCCGGTTGCCTTTGACAACGATGCTGCACGGGGCAACCGTGCTTGCGGTTATCTGTTACTTTGCGCCGCTGCTGGGGCGACTAATCGGCGGGCTCTGGGCCCGCGACGCGGCCCGGCGCGGCTCAAGCTGGCGCATGGTCGGGTTCATCCTGCTCGCTTCGGTTCCGGCCGGAGCGATTGGCGTCGTGTTCGGGGACGTGATTGAACGGGTGTTTGCGAGCCCGTTGCTCATCGGGCTGATGCTGCTCGTGACCGGCGGCGTGCTGTTCGGCACTCGTTTCGCCAGGCCCCGCGGCGAGACCGGCTGGCTTCGGTCGCTGCTCCTGGGCGTTGCCCAGGCGATTGCCATTCTACCGGGTATCTCACGGTCCGGCGCAACGATTGCCGGCGGCCTGTACCTGGGTATGGAGCGGAAACCGGCGTTTGAGTTTTCGTTCCTGCTGGCGATTCCGGCTATCACCGGCGCTTTCCTCTTGGAGGTCCGGAAGGTGAACCTGGCCGTGTTGAGCCCGGCAGCACTCGCCGTCGGGATGGCGGTGGCATTCGTCGCCGGGCTGGCCGCGCTCTTCGTGCTCGGGCGTGCGGTTACGGGCCGGAAGCTGTACCTGTTCGCGTTCTACTGCTGGCTGGCCGGGCTGGCGACGATTCTATTCGTGAGGTAGCACGGGCTTGGGACACGATCCGAAATCCCCGGAGGATTTCGGTCATGTCCCTCGTCAGCAGAGCTGGCGCGTCTCGGTGTTGGTGATTTCGAGCCGGTGGTCCCGGTCAACGTACTCGGTGAGCTTGGACATGCTGCTCTGGAGCATCCGCCAGTTGGTGTTGACGAAGACGATGGCCAGCCGGGCGCGTTGCCACTGGTCCTGGTACTCGACCTCGGCAATTGCGATGTTGAACTCGTGGCGGAGCCGTTCGGTCAGGCTGGTGAGGACGCTGCGTTTGTCTTTGAGCGACTGGCTTTCCGAAATGAAGCAATCGAGCAGGAGCAGGCCGATGGTCAAGGGGGCAGGGGTTAGGGACCAGGGGGCAGGGTCAGGAGTTGGCGGCTAACTTGTCCGCTTGACTTCCTCGACCTTGTAGAATTCGAGCGTGTCGCCTTCGGCGAGTTCGTCCGCGCCCTCGATGCCGATGCCGCATTCGTACCCGGTCTCGACTTCCTTGGCGTCGTCCTTGAAGCGTCGGAGCGACGTGACCTTGCCGTTGAAAATTTCCTTGCCCAAGCGCATGACCCGCACGAGCGCGTCGCGGGTGACCTTGCCTTTGGTACAGTAGGAGCCGGCAATCATGCCTCGTTTGGGCACGCGGATGATCTGTCGGACTTCGGCTGACCCGAGCTCGACTTCCTTCTTTTCCGGTTCGAGCATGCCGAGCATCGCGGCCCGGATGTCCTCAATGGCGGCGTAGATTATCCGATAGGTGCGGATTTCGATGCCTTCTTTGTCGGCCATCTGCCGGGCATCGGTCAGCGGCTTGACGTGGAATCCGACGATAATCGCCTCCGAAGCCTGGGCCAGCAGCACGTCGCTCTGGTTGATTGGGCCGACCCCGGAGTGAATCACCCGCACGCGGACATCCTCGATGGACTGGCCTTCAAGTGAGTCGCGCAATGCCTCGGCTGAACCGGAGACGTCGGCTTTGATGACGATCTTCAGTTCCTTTATCAGCCCATCGGCAATCCGTTCCTGAATCGCCGCGAGCGAAACCACGGGCTTGCTGGCCGAGAGAATGCGGTCGCGTTTGGCCAGGAACCGACGCTGGGCCATGTCGCGTGCCGTCCGTTCGTCCTCGACGACGTCGAAGCGGTCCCCGGCTTGCGGCAGTCCGGAAAAGCCGAGCACCTGCACCGGTATTGAAGGGGTGGCTTCCGACATCGGCAGGAAGGCTTCGTTCAGCAGGTCGCGCACGCGTCCGAAGAACTCGGCGCTGACAAAGGGGTCGCCCTTGCGGAGCGTGCCTTCTTCAATGAGCACAGTCGCAATGCTACCCCGGCCCCGGTCAACCCGGGCCTCGATGACTACGCCCCGGGCCGGGCCGTCGTACGGGGCCTTCAAGTCCTGCTCGAGCGCCAGCACCGAGATGGCGTCCAGCAGTTCCTCGACGCCCTTGCCGGAAATGGCCGAAGTCTCGATGCAGAAGGTCTCGCCGCCGTAGCCTTCGACTTTGACTCCGTGCTGGGCAAGCTGGGCCTTGACCCGGTCGGGGTTGGCGTCGTGCAGGTCGGACTTGGTGATGGCGACGATAATCGGTACGCCGGCGGCGCGCGCGTGGTCGAGCGCTTCCAGCGTCTGCGGCATGATGCCTTCGCTGGATGCGACAACCAGGACGGCGATGTCCGTGACCTGGGCGCCGCGGGCCCGCATCGCGGTGAACGCCTCGTGGCCCGGCGTGTCGAGGAACACGACCGGTTTGCCATGGTAGCTGGCAACGTAGGCGCCGGTGTGCTGGGTGATTCTGCCGACTTCGGTTTCGGCGACGTTGGTCTTGCGGATGTAGTCGAGCAGCGCGGTCTTGCCGTGGTCCACGTGGCCCATAACCACGACAATCGGCGGGCGCGGCTTGCGCTCACCGCGCTCGACCGTGGTCTCGACTTCAGTCTCCTGTTCGACCGGCAGCCCGAACTCGTCGGCGATGAGCAGGATGGTCTCGAGGTCGAGGCGCTGGTTTACGGTCGCGAGCATGCCCATGCCCATGGTCTTCTTGATGACGTCCGATGCCGTCGTTCCGAACACGTGGGCCAGTTCGGCCACGGTCATGTACGGGCTGATTTTGACTGCGGGCTTGGACGAGGGCGGGGCGGCGGCCAGGATTTCTCGGACCGGTTTTCGGTGCTTGATCTCTCGGCCCTCAATCTTGGCCAGCGTGTGCTTGACGTTCTGGGCAACCTGCTGCGATTCGGTCGGCGGCCGCGGCTGGCTGGGAGGCGGGGCAGCCCGACCGCGCCGGATCAGGTCTTTGAACTGGTGTTTCTCATTCTTCAGCCGCAGTTTTGCCGCCTCGAATTCCTGTTCGGTGAGGTAGGATGTATAGCCGCGCGGCGGGAAGTTGAGGTCCTTGAGCATGCGAATGAGGCCCTCGCTCGACAGCCCCAACTGCTTGGCCGCGTCAAAGACCTTCAGCTTCGCCATTAAGTCGCTAGCCCTCCGACGATTCCGCCGGTCTCGGCGATTCCTCGACGGGGACCGTCTGCGTCGCCGGTGCAGTCGGCATATCTGCTGCCGGGGCCGGGGTTGGCGTCGGGGTCGGCGCCGCGGGTCGCGGTGGCGGCGTGAATACCGGTTTGCCTTCACTCACACGCCAGACGGCGTCCCGGGCCTGTTGCTTCAAAGGCTCGATGGCCTCGGGAGCAAGCTCGGTGATGCGGGCGAGGTCCTCCGGCGTCGCGTTCAAGAGGTCGAATGCGCTGTTGATGCCGGCGGCCGCAAGCTTCGGAGGGAGCGCTTCGTCAAGGGTGAGCTTGGCCAGCGGGATCGCACCGGCCTTGCTCATGATGATGCGATTGCGGTAGTCGGTTTCCTTCAGTACCTCAATTTTCACTCCGCACAACAGGCTTGCCAGCCAGACGTTCTGGCCCTTCTTGCCGATGGCGATGGAAAACTCGGCATCGGGCACGACGACGATGTGCGTGTCGCCTTCCCGGATGACCTCAGCGACCTTGGCGGGGCCGAGGGCCCGGGCGATGAATACCTGCGGGTCCTTGCTCCACTGCACGATGTCGACCTTCTCGCCGGAGAGTTCCTTAATGATGTTCTCGATGCGCGATTTGCGATACCCGACGCACGCACCGACCGGGTCGACCTTCTCGTCGAGCGAAGTCACCGCCACCTTGGAGCGGAAGCCCGGGGAACGGGCGATGCCCTTGATTTCGACCACATTCTCGCGGATTTCAGGGACCTCTCGGGCCATCAGCTTCCTCAGGAATTCCGGGTGGGTGCGGGAAAGGTAGACGCGCGGGCCGATGGGGGTCTTCTCGACGCGGTGGACGTAGGCCTTGATGGGCAGGCCCTGCCGGTAGTGGTCGGCCTTGAGTTGCTCGTGGTTGGGGAGGGCCGCCTCAATCAGGCCGAGGTTGATGATAATCTCGTCGCGGCCGATCTTCTGGATGGTACCGGTGACGATTTCGCCCTTCTTCTTGCAGAATTCGTCATAGAGTTTGGTGCGTTCGGCCTCGCGCAACTTCAGCACGAGCTCGTCCGACGCCTTGCGGATGGCAATCCGGCCGAGTTCGTCGAGCGGCACTTCCACCCGGATCATGTCGCCGGCCTGGGCCGACGGGCTGCTGACCTGAGCGTCGGCGACCGAGATTTCGCGGGCGGTGGTGACGACCTTGTCGACGACGTTCTTGGCAAGGAAGACGCGGATGTCGCCGGTCGCGGCCGTGATCTCGGCGTCGGCCTCGGTGTCGGGACCGTACCGGCGCTTCAGGCCGGCGACGATGCTGGCGCGCAGGGTCTCGCAGACGTAGTTGACGTCGACGTTGCGGATTCGGGCGATCTGGACGATAAGGTTGGCGATTTCCTTGTTCATAGATTCCTCTCAGCAGAGCTGTGGGGTCCGGTCGCGGTCCGGGCAAACAGCTCGCAGTCCGGCACTACTATCCGTGCCTCCCGTATCTCGGTATAGGCGTACTCAAGGGTCGCGGGCGCGGGCCCGGCTTCGGTGCGAATGACGATACCGGCCGGGCCGGCGGCCTCGAGCCGACCGACGTACACCCCGTCATGCACGCGCACCCGGACCTGCCGGTCCAGGGCATTGACATAGTCATCCGGCTGGTAGAGGCTGCGTTCGACGCCCGGGGTCGAGACTTCAAGCTCGTACTGGCCGTGCAGAAAGCCGGCCGCGTCGAGCCGGATGGCCAGCGCGCGCGTGAAGTCGGAACAGGCCCGGACCGAAGCGCCCGTAGCGCTCTCGACCTGCACGCGCAGAGA
>CAIVTL010000500.1 GCA_903908785.1 Caldifarciminota bacterium
AGCGGCCCAGAGGCTGGTCCAGAACCCGGGCCTGCTCAAGCAGTTCTACGACAACGCCTTCACCAACAAACTGGCGCTGCGGCAGAATTTCCGGGGCGTGTACGGTCACGTCGAGGTCTTCATGGCCATTGACGCGTCGGCGCGCACCGCCTGGTTTATCGCCGAACCGCCCAACCGCATGGCGCTGGTCAACTACTTCCGCGATGCCACGTCGCTCGGTCTCAAGCCGCTGGGCGTCCTGCTGCTCGGCTCCACCGTGCGCCTGACCGCGATGGGCTGGCAGAACCTTTACGACTTGCTGACCGACAAGTTCTTCAACGCCCACCCCGGAATCCAACGGGTCGAAGTGATGAGCGTGATGGGCGGGGTCCGCTGGCGGGCCAACTGCCTCGGCCTGGGCGTGATGCTCCTGAACTTTCGCGAGCTGCCGGAAATCCAGACCGCGGTCGAGGCCGCGCTCAGTGGCGCGACCGGCCCGGAAATTCAAAACTGATGACCGAAGACCTGCACAGTTTCATCACCGGCGCCCTCTGGCTCAAACTCAAAGACGACGCACGCGACCTCCGGGTATTCAACCGCCACGACTTGGTCTGCGCCGCCTATTTCCATGTCCGTCGGCTGCTGCTCATCCAGCCCGGCTGGGCCTGCCGCGCCGACCTGCACCTCACCCCACCTGAAAATCAACCGCCGCTGCCCAACCCTGACCTCGCCCTTTTCTCCGGTGGCAAATTCCAGGCCCTGTTTCAGCTCGAATTCCATGTCACACCGGGTGCGCCGGGCGGATTCCCGACATCGGAACTGAGTGACAAAATGGCAGCCCTGCGCCGAACCGTTGCCGGCGCCGAGCAGTTGCGGACGGCGAATCCCGGGAGGGCCGGCCGTGGCTACCTGGTGGGCATCTACGACTCCGAAGAAGAGTGGTTCTATCCTGACCAGGCAGTCTGGGAGAAACAGTCCTGCTTCTGGCTGCCGGTCAATTGCCACGCCTTTGCCGACTATGCCGAGTGGCGTCAGAAGTGGGAGCGGCTTGCCCGACTCTCGAGTCAGTAGTCGGCTGACCGCGCTGACCGCCAGGCGACCGGGCCGCGCCGGGGCAACGTCACTATTGCTCGCTGCCGGATTCGCCATCGCATTGGCCCGCATACCGATAATGACCGTAGACCAGCTCAAACCCGGCATGAAGGGCACCGGCCGGTCGGTCTTCTTCGGCACCGAAATCAAAGAGTTCGGCGTTGAAATCATAGACGTCATGCATAATGTCTGGCCGCGCGGCGACATGATACTGTGCCGGCTCTCCGGAGAAGGCCTGGAGGAATCCGGGGTCGTCGCCGGCATGTCCGGCAGCCCGGTGTACATCGACGGCAAGCTTGTCGGCGCGGTGGCCTATGCCTGGAGTTTCGCCAAGCAGCCGCTCGCCGGCGTCACGCCCGCGGCCCAGATGCTGCGAATCTGGGACGAGAAGGACCGCTCGGCAAGCCCGGGTGGTTCCCGGTCCGGTCGCAGCTCGGGAAACAGCGGGCTCGCGGGTCTTTCGGCCCTGCCGCTGCCGGTGGCCCTGTCCGGACTCACGCCCGCGCTGTCCGAAGTCATTGAGCCGGCACTGAAGGAATTCGGCCTCTCGCCGGTCGGGGCTGCCGGCACCGCCTCGTCCGCAACCTGGGATACCTCCCGCCTGGTCCCGGGCGCGGCAGTCGGTGTGGCCCTGATTGACGGCGACGTGCGGCTCTCCGGCATCGGCACGCTCACCTGCCGCGAAGGCAACCGCATCCTCGCGTTCGGACACCCGATGTTCCAGGCCGGCAACGTCCGGATGCCGATGGTAGGCGGAGTTATTCACTCGGTCCTGCCGTCGGTCGCGAGCTCTTTCAAGCTCTTCTCCGCCACCGGGCCGGTCGGCACTATCAACCAAGACCGGCTCGCCGGAATCGGCGGCGAAATCGGCCCGGTCCCGGAGATGCTGCCGGTTCTGGCCACGGTGTCATCACCTTCGGGACTTGACACCTACCGGTTTCGAATCATCGAACTGGAGGACCTCGCTCCCCTGCTCGTCGCGGTCGGCCTGACCGACATCGTCTACACGACCGAAGGAAGCCTCGAAGAGATGACGCTGGCTTCGCGCATGACCGTCCGCTTCCGCCCGCCCGCAATCGTCAATCGTCAATCGTCAATCGCAAATCCCTCCGACCTGGTCATCGCGCATCGCTTCACGGGCAGCAACCCGGCCGCCGACCTGTTCCGTTCGGCGAAGAACGAACTCGACATCTTGTTCGGCAATCGGTTCCTGCCGGCGCCGATTGCCACCGTCGAATTCGATCTCAAATTCGACCCGGGCCGGAACCTCGCGTACCTGCTCTCGGCCCGCCCGGACCGGGCCCAAGTACGTCCCGGCGACACGGTTCGCGTCACGCTCGGCCTGCGCGACTTTCGCGGCAACGACTCCGAGCTGGTTGTTGCCGTCGCGATTCCGGAGCCGACGCCGGAAGGGAAGCTGGATATCGTCATTGCTCCCCGTGATTCGCTGCTGGCGCTCGAGGCAATGCGGGCCCCGGGAAGACTCGAACCCGGTTCGTTTGCCGAACTGCTCGACCTCTTCTCCGAGACCGGCCGCGAGAATGAGCTAGTCATTGTCGGCTACTCAGAAAAGCCCGGCCTGACACTTGCCGGCAAGGAACTCCCCGCGCCGCCGCCCTCGCTCCGTTCGGTCCTGCTCAATCCCCGGTCCGACGAGCCGGTGATGGCAACCAACGAGAGCCCGGTCTTCCATCAGGCATTCCGCTTCGACCGCGTCATTTCCGGCGTGGCGAGGCTCAATTTGGAGGTCAGAAGATAGACATGAAGAGCAAGTCTCAGGTAGAAAGTGGAAAGGACAAAGGACAAAGCAATACGGAAAGAGAGCAAGTCGGGACCGAACCTTGTCCTTCGTCTTTTGTCTTTTCCCCTGGCTTTGTACTTTGTACTTTGTCCTTGGCACTTAGTCTCTGCCTCGGCTCAGTCTGGACCACTGACGGCACTGACAGCCTGCTGGCGCAGCTTGACCGCATTGAGTTCAAGAACGTCTCGATCCACCGTGCCGGAACCGTAACGCTCGCGCCGGCGCTTGCGGCCACGGCCATCGACGCCGAAGCCGCAGTCTGGCAGACGGCTACCGACCACAACGGCAACGTCTATGTGGCGACCGGCAACCAGGGTCGGGTCTATCGCGTCAGCCGCGCGGGAGCGCCGGAGCGGGTGTTCGATTCCGGCACCGGCGAAATCCTGGCATTGACTGCCGACGCTTCCGGCACCGTCTACTTCGGCACCACCCCCGAGGCAAAGGTCTATAGAATCCGACCCGGCGGAAGACCCGAACTCTTGTGCTCGACCGGTGAAAGCTACGTCTTCAGCCTGCTGGCCGGGCCGGACCAGAACCTGTACTGCGCGACCGGTGAGCACGGCAAACTGCTGCGCATCACGCCTGCGGGCAAAGCGACCGAGGTCTTCACCGCCCGGCAGGCGCACCTGACCACCCTGACCTGGCTGGTTGCGGGCAAGGAATTGCTGGTTGGAACGTCGCCCGATGGCATTGTCTACCGCCTCAGTTTCGCCGTCAGCGCGGACCGACCTGACGTCTCGGTTCTGTACGATACGCCGCTGAACGAAGTGCGGGCGATTGCCGCGGACGAAACCGGTCGTGTGTACATTGGCGCCAACGCCGGCGACGACAGTGATTCAGACTCAGCCCGGGCTGCGGTCTACTTCATTGACCGGTCCGGAGTTCGTCGCTGGTCCTGGCCCGCCCCGGACTCCACGGTATTCGGACTCACCCTGACTGATTCGTCCGCAGCCCGGTGCCTGCTCGTCGCCACCGGCAACAAAGGTATGGTCTACGAAATTGACACGCTGGGCCGCGCCTCGGTCCGGTACCGGCTGAAAGAAACACAGGCGCTCTGCCTGACGCCGCTCCGGGGCGGAATCCGGCTGGGAACCGGCAACCCGGGCAAACTCTACGAGGCCGGCTCGACGTATGCCGACTCGGGCTACGTTACCTCGGCGCCGCACGACTGCGTCAACCCTGCCCGGTTCGGCATGCTTTCCTTCCGCGCCAGCGTCCCGGCCGGAACCGGACTGGCATTCGAGACCCGATCCGGCAACTCCGAGAAGCCGGACTCGACCTGGAGTCAGTGGTCAGCGGCCGCCCCGGGAATCACGTCTCCGTCCCGCCGCTTCCTCCAATGGCGCGCCCGGTTCCGGAGCGGCTTCCCATCCCTGACCCCGGAACTCAGCCGCGTCGACGTCTACTATCGCCCGGCCAACCTTGCACCGGCCATCAAGAAGCTTGAGACCGCCGAGCCTTCGCTTGACGAGGCAAGAAAGGGCGCAAACAAGCCTGCACGCCAGGTCACCTGGGAAGCGACCGACCCTGATTCCGACTCGCTCTCGTTCGAACTCTTCTTCCGGGACGAAGCCCGGACATCCTGGCAGCGGGTGGGGCATGAAATCACGGACAGTCGCTTCGACCTCGACACGCGCACCCTGCCCGACGGCTGGTACGAACTGAAGCTCGTGGCCAGCGACCAGCCGGCCCAGCCTGTCGGTGCCGCGCTCACCGCCGAGCAGGTGAGTCGGCCGTTCCTGGTTGACAACACCGCTCCTGCCGTCACCGGCCTGAAGACCGGCACGCCGAACAAAACCGGGCTCTGCCGCGTCAGCTTCTCGGTCCAGGATGCCCTGTCGCCGATTGCCGCTGCCCGGGTGTCGGTCAACGCCGGCGACTGGCGAGCGCTTGAGCCGGAGGACCACATCTTCGATTCGAATACCGAGCGCTTCACCGCGGAAGTCAGGCTGTCTTCTGGTGAAAACGCGGTCGGCGTCTGGGTGGCCGACGCGCAGGGCAACGTCGCAGCGGCGCGCACAACAGTGCGCGCCAAGGACTAAGTACTAAGGACAAAGGACTAATCAAGACGGCAAGTAATAAGTCGCAAGGCCGAGCTTCGGCATTTGTCCTTTCCCCTTGCTTTGTCCTTAGTCCTTTGTACTTTACACTTGCGCAGTGAAACTGCGCTATCGCCGTCTCGAACACACCTCCGATGTCAAGGTCGAAATCTACGGCGCGGACCTGGCCGGACTCTTCACCAACGCCAGCGTTTGCCTGTTCGACCTGATGCTCGACCGGAGCAAGGTGCGGAAGTCCACGGCCGTTCCGGTATCGCTTGAGGCCGGCGCGCTGCCCGAGTTGTTCCTCGACTGGCTGCGCGAGCTGCTGTTCCTCTTCTCGACCCGCTCGCTGGCAATCGGCCGGGTCGAAATCAGCTCAATCGAGCCGACCCGCGTCACCGCCACTATCTTTGGAGAGGAATTCGACGCGGAGCGCCACGGCCTGAGAATCGAGGTCAAGACCCCGACCTACCACGAGTACCGGATTGAAAAAGGAGAAGACGGCTACCGGGCCACAGTCAAG
>CAIVTL010000501.1 GCA_903908785.1 Caldifarciminota bacterium
ACTTGATGGTGATGAGGTCCTTGGTCGGGTTGCCTTTATGGATAGCGCCATAGACCCGCTCGATTGCCTGGCCTTCGCCCTCGGCCACGGTCAGCAGGCGGAACTGGTCGGCTTCCGCCACCTTCTGGATCGCGGCAGCCTGGCCCTCGGCCTGCAGAATCTTGGACTGTTTCTCGCCGTCGGCCCGGAGAATCGCCGCGGTCTTGAAGCCCTCGGCCTCGAGCACCACCGCCCGGCGCTCGCGCTCCGCCTTCATCTGTCGGTGCATCGCCTCGGTCACGTCGCTCGGCGGCTCGATGCGCTGCAGCTCAACCCGGGTGACGCGCGCACCCCACTTGTCGGTCGCCTCGTCCAGCACGTCGCGCAACCGGGCATTTATCTTCTCGCGCGAGGTCAGCGACTCGTCGAGGCTCATATCGCCGATGACGTTACGCAGGTTCGTCTGGGCCAGCTTGATGGTCGCCAGCCGGAACTGCGCCACGTTGTACAGGACTTTGACCGGGTCCGTAATCTCGTAGTAAATCACCGCGTCCACCGTGACGGTAGCATTATCCTTGGTGATTACTTCCTGCGGCGGCACATCCACGACCTGCTCGCGCATATCCACCTTTATCAGCCGTTCCAGAAACGGGATGATGAAGTTCAACCCAGGATGCACCGTGCGCTGGTACCGGCCCAACCGTTCGACGCAGGCGAGCTGGTATGGCCGGACGGTCTTGATACCGATCAGCGCCGTCAGGAATATGAATATCAAGAGGACTATCAGCAGCGGCATCATTCGTGACTCCCTTCTTCGCAGATATCAACAATCAATCGCGTACCTTCGACGCACAGAACCCGGACCGTTGCTCCCCGGGCAATCGCCACCTTCGCCTCGGCCCGCCACTCGTCGCCGTTCACCTTGACCCGACCGAGTTCCGGCGGCGCGATGGGCTGTACGACGATGCCCGTCACCCCAACCATCCGGTTCGCGCCGACCTGCTCCGGTTCCTTGTGAGTTATCTTCCGCGCAATCCGCTGCGAGAAGACAACCATGACGCCCGACAGAACGATGAAAACCCCGAACTGGATGTACGGGTTGTGGACGAATATCGCCAGGATGCCGGCCACGACCGCGGCCACGCCGAACCAGATAATCACGAGACCGGGCACCAGCATCTCCAGCACGGCCAATACCAGCCCGGCGATAATCCAGACTGCCGGCTTTAGCTCAAACAAAGCAACCTCCAGTTACGTTCTACGTTAGGAAAAGGTTGAGGTGAAGGTTGATGTTGAGACCGGCTCAACCTGGGCCTTAGCCTGACCTTTCCTCTCATATCATGGCAAGACCTTGCCGGATGTCAAGCAGTGTTCGAAAAGGGTTGAGGTGAAGATTGAGGTTGAGACCCCGCTCAACCTGAGCCTTAACCTTGGCCTTTCCTCAGCGGGAGCTCGGCCAGTCTTGAGTACGCCGGGCCGCCCGGCCCGAGCACGCTGCGAAACAGCACGACGCTGTCAACCGTGAATGGCTCGGACTCGAACTGCACCGCCACGGCCCGACTGACGTCACCCGGCTCGCGCAGGCGGCCGATGGTCAGATGCGGGCTGAACGGCCGCCTCTCAGGCTGATAGCCCGCTGAACGCAATGCCTTCACCACGCCTGCCTGCAAAGCACAGACCTCATCCTTGCCCTGCTCCGTGCCGACCCAGACCACCCGTGCGCGGGCCGGGCTCGGAAACGCTCCCAAGCCTCTCAGTTGCATGGTGAGAACCCTGTGTTGCGGCGTGACGTCGGCAAGCCGGACTTTGGCAGACTCAAGGAAATCCCCGGACACCTCCCCCAGAAAGGCGAGCGTCAGGTGCATCAGTTCGGGCCTGACCCACCGCACCGGAACGCCCGGCTCGCGCCCGAGCCTGCCCAGCAGGTCGGCAATCTGCCGCCTCGCGCCTTCCGATATCTCCACCGCCACAAAAGCGCGCGTCAGCTCAGTCACACTTCACCTTCGAGCATGCGCCGGCACAGCTCCAGCGCGGCGGTTGCGGACTTCTCCTTAATCGTCCGCCGGGCTCCCGTGAACAGGTGCGGTTCGACCTGTGTCCGGCCATTCACCCGGCAGCCGACGTAGACGAGCCCCACCGGCTTCACCTTTGAGCCGCCGCCCGGCCCGGCAATCCCGGACACCGACACCGCAACTTGGGTTGCGAACCGCAGGCACGCTCCGGCAGCCATCTCCCTCGCGACCGGCTCGCTCACCGCGCCCCACGCGTTGAGCGTCCGTCGGCTGACGGCGAGCAGTAGCATCTTCGCCGCGTTGGAGTAAGCAACGAGACCGCCCATGAAGTAGCGGGAACTTCCGGGCACATCGGTAAGCCGGTCGGCAATCAGGCCGCCGGTGCAGGACTCGGCAGTCGCGATGGTCAGACGCTGCTTCCTCAGCAACCGACCCAGCGCCTCCTCGACCGGCCGCGCTCTCCGCCTGCTCATTGATGGAACCTCAGAATCGGGAGCACAAACAGGGCAAGCCGCAGCACGAGGTTGGCACAGATGCCGGCCAGTATGTCATCAACCATGATGCCCCAGCCGCCGGGCAGTCGCTGCGACTTGTCGATGAACGGCAGCTTGAAGATGTCGAAGAACCGCCAGAGCAGGAACCCCGCGCCCAGCCCCCAGAAGGAAACCGGGTTCAGGAAGAAGGTCACCAGCGTGCCGGCAATCTCATCTATCGTCACCCGGCCGGGGTCTTTGCCCCAGACCTTCTCCAGGTCGGTGGCAATCGGCACGCCGATGAAGAATACCCCGACAACGACCGCGGCATTCCAGAGCGGCAGCCTGGCCAGAAAGAAAGCCGGCAACAGCACGAAGAGGCTCGTTACTGTTGCCGGCGCAATCGGAAAGTAGCCGGTAAAGAGGCCGCTGCCGACCAGCGCCTCCAGGAAGAAGCGCGCCCGCCCTAGCGGCGGCGCTTGCTCGGGAACCTCTGCTCCCATTCCACGACGAAGTTCGCCACCACGAATACCGAGGAGTAGGTTCCGGTGATGGTGCCGACGGTCATCACAAAGGCGAAGTCCTTGATGCTGGCAGCACCGAAGATGAGCAGCGCCAGGGTTACAAAGAACACGGTCAAAGAGGTAATCA
The DNA here is from genome assembly GCA_903908785.1 of Caldifarciminota bacterium. Lineage (GTDB taxonomy): Bacteria > Hydrothermota > Tepidihabitantia > Tepidihabitantales > Tepidihabitantaceae > UBA2258. Next base: position 3,116 of record CAIVTL010000501.1, read on the forward strand.
TCGTCCGGCTCAAGGTCTTGTTGATGGCGTGGTTGACCACCTCGGCGAACGATTCCTTGCGCATCTTGCGGACGTCCTCGCGAATCCGGTCCGACACGACGATCGAGTCGTTGACCGAGTAGCCGATCATGGTCAGCACCGCGGCGATGACAGTGATAGTCACTTCCTTGTTGAACAACGCCAGCGCCCCGAGGACCACGATCGTATCATGCATCAATGACAGGACTGCGCCGACCCCGAACCGGAAGTCGAACCGGAAGCTGACGTAGATGAGAATGCCGACCAGGCCCAGCGCGACTGCCAGCAACACCTTGCCCTGCAACTCCTTGGATACCTGCGGTCCGACGGTATCTTCGCTCAGTATCTCGAACTGGTTGCCCGGGAACGACGTGGCGAACTGCTTCTGCACCGCAGCCCCGAACGTCTCACCGCCCGGGAACTCGCGCGGCTTGGCCCGGATGAAGAAGTCGCCGTGTTCGTCCCGCTGGATTTCCGCGTTCTGTTCGCTCATCGCGCCCAGCGCCGAACGGACGGCATCAGTGGAGACCGGCTGGGTGAAGCGCACCTGCAGCAGCGAACCACCGGTGAAGTCAACGCCGTAGTTGAAGCCTCCGCGCACGATGAAGATGACGATGACGGCGACCATCATCACCAGCGAAATGATGAAGAACGTCCACCGTTTCTGGACAAAGCCGATGTTGGTATCAGGTATCAGTCTCATTATATCCTCAGCTTCTTGACTTCGAACCGGGCCAGCCACCAGTCGAAGATGAACCTTGTCATGAACACCGCGGTGATGACGTTGATTACCAGACCGGCAGTAAGCGTGATGGCGAATCCCTTTATCGAACCGACGCCCACGAAGTACAGGGCAATCGCGGTGATAATCGTCGTCGCATTAGAGTCGATGATCGTGACCAGCGCCCGGTCGTAGCCGGCGTCCACTGCCGCCATTACCGTCTTTCCCCAGCGCAGTTCCTCCCGGATGCGCTCGAAGACCAGCACGTTAGCGTCCACGGCCATACCGACGGTCAGGGCCAGCGCGGCCAGGCCCGGCAGCGTCATGGTCGCGCGCAGGCCGGCCATCACCGCCAGCAGGAAGAAGATGTTGAAGAAGAGCGCGAGGTCGGCAAGCACGCCGGCGAACGAGTAGTAGATGGCCATAAACAGCACCACCACTATCGAACCGGCGAGCGCGGCCAGGATGCCGCGCCGGATAGAATCGCTACCCAGCGAGGCGCCGACCGACCGTTCCTCCACGATGTTGACCGGGGCCGGCAACGCACCCGAACGGAGCACGATTGCCAGGTCGCGTGAATCATCCGGGTTGACATCGTTGGTGGTAATCATCGCGTTGCCGTCCGGAATTCGCGACTGGATGACCGGCGCCGACTTCACGACGTTGTCGAGCACGATGGCCAGCCGGCGGCCGATGTTGCGGCCCGTGACCTGCGCGAACACCGCCGCATCCTTCCGCCCGAGCTTCAGGCTCACAATCCAGGTGTTCGCGAGTCCCGGCTCCGAGCCCTGATACGGGGCGGGCCGGGCGTCCTTGATGGCGGAACCGAGCATCTCCGGCTCAGCCTTCAACATGTAAAGGCGGCGCACCGGGCTGCCTTCAACCGCCTCGGACGGCCCGACCTGGAACTCGTAGCCATCCGGCCAGTACGGCCGGGAGCGCTCCAGCAGTATCTTGAACTCGGGAAAGTCGCGGTCATCCACGCCGAAGTCGCCGCCGATGGTCCGAACCAGGTTGAGCAGCGTACCTGCCTCGGCCTCGCCGGCCACGACCGGGTTAGTATCCTTCTTGGCCGTGTCCAGCAGTGTCTGAAGCTTGGTGCTATCCGGCTTGGCCTTCTTCGTGGTGTCAGGTCCGGCCACGCGGCCGGTGTCCGCCCCGGGGCCGGCCTTCAACTTGTCATCAAGCGTCTTCAGCGCGTCGTAGGTAGTGCGCTCCTCCTGCACCAACTGGAACTTCAACTGCGCGGTCTGCCCGATAAGGGCCTTTGCCCGCTCCCGGTCAACGCCAGGCAACTGGATGATAATCCTGTCCCGACCGACCTTCTGGATTACCGGCTCAAATACGCCGAACTGGTCCACGCGGTTTCGGATTACCTCCAGCGCGCGGTCGCCGGCGTCCTTGGCCTCCTCGGCCGACAGTTTCGACTTGTCAACCTCTAACGTCAGGTGCATGCCGCCGACGAGGTCGAGACCCAGGTGCAGCGAACGCTTCTGCACTCCGACTTTCTGCCTCTGGAACTCGGCGATTTGAACCTGAGCCCGGGCGCTGTCGTCCGGCGTCACGGCGCTCGCGAGCTTGGCACTGAGCGCTTTCTCCTGCCCAGGCAACATGAAGTAGAGCTGGTACGTAGGTATCAGCGACCAGATGCCCACGGCCGTCGCTACTATGAAAATGGCAAACTTAACTCTAGCACCTTTCACAAGAGTAGACCTCCATAATCCGCCTCATCTCCGCCACGGCATCCTTGAGTCCGACGAATACCGCGCGGGCCACAATCGAAAATCCTATGCTGTATCCGGCCGCCACCCGCTTCTGCAGAATCGGCACCACGTTACGGTAGTCCAAGCCGTGCCCGACGTGCACGGCCACGCCGGCCGCACCGGCCGCACCGGACGCCCGAACCAGCTCGTCCAACAGCGCCGGCTTCCTTGTCCAACCTCGGCTGTACCGGTCGGTGTTCAGTTCGACCACATCCGCCCCGAGCACGCCCGCGGCCTCAACCTGCGCGGTGTCCGGCTCGATGAACATGCTCACCCGGATTCCCGCCTTCTTCAGGCGCTGCACCACCGGCTCCAGCTTGCGCCGTTCCCTAAGCAGGTCGATACCGCTGGTCGTCGTCACCTCACTCCTCAACTCCGGCACCAGCGTCACCTGGTCCGGCCGGACCCGGGCAATCAGCCGCACCAACTCTTCAGTCCCTGCCATCTCCACCGTGAGTTCGGTCTTCACCGTCGCGCGTAACAACTCGACATCCCGGTTGGTGATGTGCCGCCGGTCATTGCGCAGGTGAACCGTGATGCCGTCGGCCCCGCCCAACTCAACCGCCGTCGCCGCCTGAACCGGGTCAGGAAACGACTCAAGTCGCGCCTGGCGCAACGTCGCTACATGGTCGATGTTAACGGATAGGCTGGGCATGATGCGCGGGATTCTAGGCCATAAAGCTACAATTGTCAAGGCAGACAAGCTCGGGGTAGAATGTTGACTCCTGTGCAAAAGAGGAAACGAGGCCGGGCATGGCGCGTCCTCCCGGCATGTATCTGCAACGCTCTAAGCCACAAGAGGATAGCGACCCGGCCGAAGAGACCTGCCACGGGACCGCGCTCTCATCAAACCCAACCCGCTGCTGACACTGACCAGTCAAGAAGAATGGCCGGCCGAGACAGAAGGCCGCGCCTTGCGGGCGCGGCATCTCCGCCCGCCGTCCGCTACGGCGTCAGCGTCCAGTAGCCGGTCCAATGCGTGTGCAACGAAGGCCCCGTGCCTCGCGTCAGCTTCAGCATCCCTAGCACCCGCCAAAGCTCATTTCAGAGCTTGCTGGAAAGCTCCTCACAGAGCTCTGTGCGAAGTCCAGTCGAAAGCTCACTCGAAAGCTCAATTGAAAGCTCACTTCAGAGCATCGGCCAAAGCCTGGTTCATCGCTGAGCGCATTGCTTGGTTCAAAGCTCAGCGCATCGCTTCTTTCATCGCTCGGTTCCAAGCTCCGTCGAAAGCTCGCATCAAAGCTCTTCTGAAATCTGAACCTGAAGCTCCTCTCAAAGCTCATTTCAAGGCCTCTTCGAAAGCCAACTTGAAAGCTGCCCAGGGGGTGACCCCTACCCTTGGATTGTCTGCGACGAGACAAGGCTTAACTTAGCAATGGCCAGGAAGTTGCGTACTGTATGTCAGAGTTATCCGACTATCATCTAGTTCATCGTCTTCCGAGTGCTTGAGGACTGCGGAACCGCTGCAGCGGTGCTCCGTTTACGCCCGCAATTCTGCAATCTGATTCCCAGTATCTGAACTCTGACTTCGCCCGGGTCCTCGAAATGACCGTCCCCATTATGCTGAAGTGGCATCTAGGGGGGCGTTGGGGGAGCCCCTGCCCAAGACCTTGGCCCAGCCTCTGCTCCAGACCTTGGCCCAGAGCTTGCCCCAGACCTTGGCTCGGCGACAAAGCGGCGCCTGACCCGGAGCCTCTGTCCGAATCGGCAACCGGCAATCGTCAATCGCAAATGGCATGCGCCCGTCCGCCGCGTTTGACACCTGTGTGTCCGCGGCTATTCTCGTCCCATGGAACACGGCACCAACTGGACACTCGCAAGAATTGGCAAGACCGCATTGACATTCGCCGCCGCCGCAATCGGCGCGGCTGCTCTCATGGGTTCCTCCTGCAACCTCACCGACAAAGCTCCGACCGTGCCGGTCATCTCCGGCCCGAGTTCCGGCGTCGTCGGCGTGCCGGTCACGTTCAAGGCCATGGCCACAGACCCGGATGGCGACTCGGTTGCCTTCGAGCTCGACTGGGGCGACACAACCACGCCAGCTTGGTCCAACTTCATCGCCTCGGGCGAAACTATCTCAGTCCAGCACACCTACACTCACTGACAGCGGGGCATTCTCGGTCAGGGCCAAAGCGAAGGACCAGAAAGGCAAAGCGTCGGGCTGGGCATCTGGAACGGCTCTCCGATTAGACGCAGCTGGCCCTACGTACCCTGACACCATCATCGGGAGGCTGCACGTTCTGAAGACTGCTCTCTCGGCGGTAGTGACGCCGGATGGACGTATGCTCTATGTGGGCCATGCTGGCCAGGACGTCCTGACGCTCATCAGGCTCGCCGACCGTACCGTGCTTGATACTGTGACGGTTGGCCGCGACGCTATCGAAATGGCAGTTTCTCCGGACGGGAGCCACGTGTACGCGTGTGCTCGTGGGGCGGGGACGCTTGTGTCAGTTCGGACCTCGGACAATGCGGTAGATAATGAGGTCACGTTCGCGGGTCACACGAACGAGGTCGCGGTCACGGCCGACGGCCAGTTCGCCTACGTCAGCGTGCCAGACAGCGAGTGCCTGTACGTCGTACGAACCGCGGACTTTGTGGTGGTGGATACAATCCGCGTTGGACACGATTGTTCGTGCCTGGCGATGGTCCCGGCCCATGCGCGCTTATACGTTTCTCTTGATTCCGGGCTTGTGGGAGTCGTGAGCACGACGGAGAGAAGACTCGTGCAAACCGTGGCGGTCGGAGCGTTGGCCGGGAGACTCGCCGTATCTCCGGATGGGCAGCACGTTTACGTGGTTGTGAGCGATGACACCGGGTTTGTGGACATCCAGACGACAACTGACTCCGTCGTTTCACGTACCAAAATAAGCACTGGGATTTCGTCGGTGGCGGTGACGCCTGACGGTGCTTACGTGTTAGCAGCAGACCAAAACGGACTCTGGTACGTGGATGCGACAACTGGCGTCGTCGTCGATTCGCTCTTCTATCATGGAGGCGTCGGCGGCGTTCCCGCCTTGTTCCCAAGCGGTGACACCATCTACATTCCGTCGAAGGAGACCTTGTACGTTGTCGGAAAGCGGTAGGCCGTGGGCGAACGCCCCCGCCCGTTTGACAAGCCCTCTACGACGGACTCCCAAGCCTCACCCCGCCGCCTTGACTTCAAGGCCCGCCGTGTCTACAATTCCGCGATGAGGATTTCGATCCGTGCCCGATACGCGGCGGTCTGCTCTGCTGCGGCCGTGCTCGCTTTCGTCGCAGGCTGTAAGGCGATGTACACCCCTCCGACACCGCACCTCAGCGGTCCGGACTCCGGCCTCGTGGGCGTACCGGTCGAGTTCGTCGCCTCTTTCAGCGGCGGGCTGCCGCGCAGCACTACACTCTGGTGGAGTTGGGATGATACTCCGTACACGGTTTCGTCGTCCGACACTGTGGTTCAGCACACGTACACGAACGCCGGTACATACTCACTATATGTCATGGCAGTTCGCCAGGTCGGTTCCGACCCCTTCCCGGACTACTACCCATCGGAGCCATCGAACATCTGCACGCTGCGCATCGTGGACAGTAGCGCCCGTCGCTAGCGCGCCGGGCGACACTCGCCGCCCCTCTACCATCAGGCATGCCCGCCCGTCGTGACGAACACCTGAGCCACTCACATTCCCGTCCGTCAATCAGCAATCAAGAATCTAGAATCTGCAATCGGCTCGCCCTTCGCCTCTCCCCTCCCGAAACGCCAATCTACAATCAGCAATCTAGAATCTGAAATCAGTTTGCCCCGTCGTCTTGACATGGCGGCGGCAGGCGGTAACCTACTGCATGCCGGTTCCAGAAGTGCGGGCAGTCGCCTGATGAGGCTTGGTACTTACTATCGCTACCGGTTGCTGGGTTTCCTTGGTCTATGGGACGAAGTCCGGGCGACGGAGGACGTGCTGGACGTCGGCGGGTTCGACGGGTTCGTCCTCTCGCGAGTCGCGTGCCGCTCGAAGACACTGGTGGACCCCGACGCACAGAGCGTCTTCGAAGGCATCGAATACGTGAAGGCCGACTTCCTCTCCCACGACTTCGGTGGCCGGCGCTTCGACCGCATCTTCTCGCTCGACGTCATCGAGCACATCCCGGCAGGCACGGAGCAAAGGTACTTCGAGCGAATCGCTGCGCTTCTGAAGGACGGCGCAACCGCTTACGTGACAACGCCGTCGAAGGACATTCGCGTCTTTCCCAACTTCCTGCGCGGATGGGTCGCCCGCAAGTGGGCGCACTACAAGTGCTTCGGCTACTCCGAGACGGAGTTGCGGGCGCTCCTGCGGGGCAGTGACCTCGACTGCGACGTGGTCGAACTCAACGCACCGGCCTACCTCTTCTGGTATCTGCCGGTTCGCGCCCTCCAGCCGCTCATGCCGGCCCGCCTGATGAACCACATCCTGACGCGACTGGCTGCGTTCGATGCCGGTCATTCCCGGGGCAGACACGGCTACTACCTGCTTAGGTTGCGCCGCCGAACCGGCCCTTCGGGCGACAGTCGGTAGCTCAATCCTGGCTCGACGCCCCTGACCGCCGAGTCCTGACCTGCTCCCCGAATCCCGAGGTAGAAAGCCACGAGAACACGAAGTCGGACGACGCGACCGACTAACCACAGATGGACACTGATGAACACAGATGGTCTTCTCGGAGACATCTGCCCGGCTATCCGTGTTCATCTGTGGTTCATC
>CAIVTL010000502.1 GCA_903908785.1 Caldifarciminota bacterium
CCAGGGACCAAGAACTAGGGACTAATGACCAAGGACCGCAACTCGCAACTGGTCTTCCGCCGCCCGCCAATCATCAATCTAGAATCTAAAATCTAGAATTCCTCGCGTTTCTCGAAGTATGTCTCGGTGTTCGTCTGAACGTATGCTGAACCGTGTCGCGACCGGCGTCGGCACGCGCGTCGGCACGTGTATCGCGAGCTGTGTCGCCGGCCGTATCTCACGCTGAATCCGGAGTTGCTCGCAAAGCCGTTCAAGAAGTCGTTCAAGAAGCCCAATGCGTCGTCGTTCCCTTCGCTGTCTCGTTTCAAGTACCGGTAGTTGAAGGCTTTGATGTCTACTGAGCTGGATGGTCAGACACACCCCCCGGGGCGGCCCGTGGGCCGATGAGTGGACGGGAAAATGAAGATTCTTGAGCAAATCGGGCCTTGAGCAGCGTATAACATAGTGAGGGCGCACGGCGCTAGCCACAGGCCGCAAGGCCCAAGCTCAGCGCAGAAGAGCGGGAGCTCCGCGCTCCAAAGCCGCTGGCGCAGCCTGAGGCCGCAAGCTTCCGATTTGGGTCATTGAGACACTGAAGCTTGTTTGTGACTTGTGATTTGGAGCTTGTGATTTCTCGCGTCTGGCGCGCTCTGGCTCTAGTTCTTGCCCGCGCTTGGGATTTAGTGTTTAGCGTTTGGAGTTTCCCGCTCCTGGCGGGCTTTGGAGTTTAGAGTTTCCCGCGTCCTCGTGGGCAGCAACTCGTAACTTACGCGGCCCGCCTCCTCGCGAAGTGGTAGATTCCGGTCGCGCAGAAAGCGGTCAGGAATGCCAGAATCACAAACTCCCATGTCGGCACTCCGTGGACGTACCAGTTGTACGCCTGGAACGCGGCAGATGCTGCATAGACCAGTATCCGCGCCGCCGCGCCGCCGAACTGCCTCTTGAACAAAGCATGCCACTCGGCCTTGAATCCCTGCACTGCGGCCGCAATGAGCGCGGCTCCGACAAGAGCCACCAGCAGTTGGACCAATCCCGCCAACATGCCGCCGGCGTGAACCGGTCCCGCGAACATGCCCATTCCTTCATTCAGTCCTTCGTTCATGCTGCCTCCTCGCTGCTGAGCGCCGGCTCCCCGCCGGCCCCCGCAGCCATAGCTGTGTGCCCATCGTGCCCCGATTTGGGCGTCATGCAATCAGCATAGGAAAGAGAGAGGAGTAAGTCAAGGCCGAAGTGGGAAGAGGTAAGGACGGGATGAAGAGGGACGAGGCGACGCCCCCTCATCTGCATGGTCGGCGGTCTTGTCCGAAACCCTCGAAGCCACTTGACAAGCATCTTGGTATACGCTATAATTAGGTGTTGGGGTCAGGCCAACAGGAGGTCACGGATTGCGGTTCCCGGGCCAACGGTTTGGCGGCCGGGAACGGAGTGAAATAGCTGGTCAGACTAATGAGGGGGATATCATGCCTAATACTGGCAAGCAGAAATGGTGCACGCCCAAGCTGAGGATCTTCGTCAGGTTGACGACGCAGGAATCGCTGGTCAAAGGCTGCAAGATAGCTGGGGTGACAGATACGTACGCGACCGAGATCGGATGCAGGAAGAGAGGCATGTGCTGGCTTGTCTGCTATGACATAAGAGACAGTTGACATCCAGCCTTTTCGCGGACATGACACCGAAAGTGATGGGCGTCGTGCGGCGGGTGCCCGGAATGGACATGTTTGCCCAAACTGCCCTCCTCTGGTATAATTTGCCACTGCTGGTCCTGATTGACCGACAAATAGACGGCGGCAGTGCAGGAGGATGGACCTGACTGCCTGACGCTCTGCTCCCGTTGCGGGGAGAACTGCGGACAAGATGAACAGAACATGATAGGAGGAGGTGTGGATGCCGATATCAAACTGAATCAGGTATACGTTCCATCGGATGACATCGTTGCTCGGGATATTGAAGGCGAGTTGATTATCGTACCTCTTGTTGCCGGGATTGGCGACATGGAGGATGAGCTTTTCTCGCTGAATGACACCGGCAAAGACATCTGGCGCAAGCTGGACGGCAAGACTACCTTGGCCGGAGTCGCGACGGCCCTTGCTGCGGAGTACAACGCCCAACCGGATGAGATTCAGAGCGACGTGGTCGGGCTGGTCGGAGAGCTTGTCCGGAGGAAGATGCTGGTTGTCAAACCGGACGCCTGACCTCCCGCAGTTCGACATGAACGCCACGAAGACACAAGGACACAGTCAAGCGGCGGGTTGCGGGTTGCGAGTTACGAGAAGCGAGAAGCGAGAGGCGAGAGGCGAGAGGCGAGAGACGGGGAGTGGTTCAACTCCGGTTTCCGGGTCTGGCCGGCCGGCGGCCCCGAGTCTCAGGCACTGCAAGGGGGGCGAACTTCGTCTTTCCGGGCCTGCGCTCGTCGGCTTGATGCGGGACGTCCTGGCCCGCGGCCGGTCATTCCGGTTCTGCGCAAGAGGCTGGAGCATGTCCCCGTTCATCAGGGATGGCGATGTTATCACGATAGCGCCGGGGATGAAGGTCTATGGCATCGGCCAGGTTGTGGCCTTCGTCAACCCGGTGAGCGAGAGGCTGGTTGTGCACCGGATTATCGGCCGGCACGAATCCCGTTTCCTGATTCAGGGCGACAGTCTGGTGGGGCTGTCAGCCGACATAG
>CAIVTL010000503.1 GCA_903908785.1 Caldifarciminota bacterium
AGCTTTCCGCCCAAGGCTCCGGCCTTGCGGGCTTCCTCGTATATCTCGTCAATACGCGGATTGCTGATCTCATCCGCCAGTTTGCGCTTACATTGCCACGCGCCGTCCAGCAACTCACCGAACAGGGCCAAGCGCCCGAGCAGCAGCGCCTTCTTGGCCTCATATGCAAGCTCCTTCAACCGGTCAAGAGCTTCCAGCGTTTCAGGATTACCCCGACGGAAATTCGAGGTTTGCCTCTCAATAATGTGCGACGACAGGCGGACTCCGCCGATGTACGCGAACAACAGCGAATACTCAAGCTCAGCGATTGCGTCGGGCTTGATCCTCAGAGGAGTCACTACCGTGGCGTCGGCAGTGAATTCAATGAAGTTGAAGCCCCCGAACGTACAGGCAAACTGGTCTTGTTTGCCGCCTTTGATGCCAACTTCAAGACGCTCGATGCGGTATGCGGTATCAGCAACCTCATACGGGCCCATGGGAACCCGCACATAGTGCGCGATTGCCTGCAGCAGTGCCACGGTGAGCGCGGAACTCGACCCGAGGCCCGACCCCGGGGGGGCATCGTTGTGGAGGTAGATGTCGGCTCCGCTGGTCAATGTGCCGGCGCGCACAAAATGCTGGACGACGCCCTTCGCCAGGTCAAGCTGACCGTCGTAGACCAGTGGGTCGCCAAGCTCAAAACGCACGGTCATGTCGTAGTCGATGCTGCGCACGGTAAGGGACCTTGTCTTAGATGGTTCGAGGGTCGCAAAAGCGTAGCGGTCGATTGTAGCGGAAAGCACTGCGCCCGATTTCTCTTCGAAGTACGGTGATACGTCGGTGCCACCGCCAGCGAAGCTGATCCTGAGCGGAGCCCGAGCCCTCACCAGCACAGCCGACTCCGGACGCACGAGGTGGGACTGGCCGTCTTGCGGGACTTGGGCAGAGCGTACCGCAGTGACAGACATCCCGTAGAGGAACGGACTAGAACGCTTTCGCTTGGTTCACTTATGATGTGCACAGGCATTCATGTTACTGCGGTTTCGTCCAAGGTCAACGTGTGGAGGCTGCTCGACAACGGGGCGGTATGCGAAACGTTTGCCACCCCAATGTGCGCCGGCTATACTTCGATATTAAACTGCTGATAGATGGCTCGATCCACGCCGGTAACTCCGGAGGCATCCAACTGTACTTGGAGAGACTGGCCCCAGAACTCGACCGCCTCTGCAGCGTGACGGTACTGACGTCTGTGCCGAGCTGCTTCGCCCGATCCGGCTGCAGCACCATCGCGATTCCGGAATGGACGAGAACGCCGAGAGGCAGGACGCTGTGGGAGATCGTCTTGCTCCCGAGGTACTGCTCAAGGGACTTCGATGCCCTGTTCTGCGTGACGCCCATCGCCCCGCCAACTGCCCGACTGCCCGTCGTCAGCGTCGTGCACGACGTAACTCCGTTGGCCATGCACTCCGCGTTTCCATCCAAGACGAAGGCCCTGCTGTGGTCAAACCTCCAAACCCTGCGCAGGGCGGACGCGGTGATCGTCGATTCCCGACACACGAAACGCGACTTCGATCGCATGAAGCTGGTAGATCCGCGGAGAGTTGCGGTCGTCTACCCAGGCACCCGGACGGAACCGTCGGATGGCTGCAGTTCACTGGGTGAGCAGTACCGCCCGTACCTGCTGTACGTGGGCAGTCACAAACCCAACAAGAACCTGCGCAAACTGATTGCCGCATTCGCGCGACTGCGAGGACACGACACGTTGCGTCTGGTCCTGGCCGGCTGGGACGAGCCGCGATACGCAACGGCGACTGAAAACGCGGCTCGGGCATACGGCGTCTCGGACCGGGTCATCATTCTGCGAACCGGGCTGTCGAGTGCCGACATCTCGGGCCTGTACCGAACGTGTGAGGGATTCGTGCACCCCTCACTTTACGAGGGCTTCGGTCTCCCGCTGGCCGAAGCACTGGCACATGGGACGCCGGCTGCTTGTAGCAGGACGTCGAGTCTGCCGGAGATCGCGGGCAACGCAGCCGTCCTGTTCGACCCGAACTCCGTCGTGGACATGCGTGACAAAATCCAATGTCTGCTGGACGACCGACCGCTCAGGAGCCAACTTCGCGCTTCTGGCCAAATCAGAGCCAAGTCATTCTCCTGGCAGCAAGCAGCACAGGCGACTCTTCGAGTAATCGAGTCGGTCATTTGAGCGCCGCCCGTGTCGCCAATTCGGCATCCGAAGGCACCGCCCCGCAAACGGTCCAGCGAGAGCGTAGCGCCTCACGTGACAGACCAGCCAACCGCCGGGTGGCTCTTGTAGCTTTGCGGCTAGATTCCCCGCCGGTGCTCACTGTAACGATGCAAGACTTGAGGCCTTATGCAGCCGGCGACCCGCCCGAGGGACGAACGCGCGGGCCGGAGCAGGCATGCTGCGAAAGAACCGTGCACCTCGCGGGGCATCCACTTCAGGACTATCCCTGTCGAGTGAAACCAGTCAACGGCGAGTGACGCGCTTGACGGAACAAGGTTGTTGCCTTGCCTGAGAACGCCGGCTATACTGCATCATGCGACTGCTGGTAGATGGTTCTGCGCATGCAGGAAAGGCGGGCGGAATACCGCTGTATCTGGAACGACTCACCCAGGCACTGACCGAGTTTCTTGAGGTCACTGTGTTGACCTCGGTGCCGGAACGCTTCGAGCCGTGCGGCTGCAGTATCATCCAGATTCCGAAATGGACGCGTAGGCACATTGGCCGGATCGTCTGGGAGTCAACCCGCCTCCACGGCTATGCATCCAAGCGCTATGACGCCTTGTTCTGCGCAACGCCAATCGCGCCCCCACTTGTCCGGCTTCCAATCTTGAGCGTCGTGCATGACATCACGCCACTCGTCATGCACAGAGTATTCGATCCAAGATCAAAAGCTCTGTTCTGGTCCTCGCTGCAGACGCTCCGCTGGGCTGACGCAGTGTTCACGGTCTCCAACCACACGATGCGGGATTTGCGCCGCATGAAACTCACCGACCCTGAAAGGTCCATGGTGGTCTATCCTGGCATCCAGAACGGGCCAACCGCCGGAACCAGCACGTTGGGCGACGAGTTAAGGCCGTTTCTCCTCTACGTCGGCAGTCACCGCCCAAACAAGAACCTGAAGAGACTCGCCGCTGCCTTTGCGCGCCTGCGCGGACACGACAGGCTCAAGCTGGTCATCGCCGGAGGAGACATTGAATCTCAACTCCTCTTGACGCGGGAAGCGGTACGGGAAGTTGGAGTCCAAGGGCGAGTGGCCATTCTGGACCGTGAACTCAGCGCCGTCGAGATCTCTAGCCTGTACCGCGCCTGTAGTTGCTTCGTGCATCCGTCGCTGTACGAGGGCTTTGGATCGCCCCTTATCGAAGCCCTTGCACACGGAGCACCCGCGACTTGCAGCAAGGATTCGAGCCTATCGGAGGTGGCCGGCGACGCAGCCACGACCTTCGACCCGACGTCGATTGCGGACATCGCCAGAGCGATTCAACAACTACTAGACGATGACAGCCTGCGCGCCCGGCTCCGCGACGCCGGCCCGGAACGCGCAAGGTTGTTCACATGGCGACGCGCGGCACTTGCGGTCGCCGCGGCCGTCCACCGAAACGCAAGACATCAGTTGCAGCGTGACCGACGCTCCAAGGTCAAGTCGAGTCGCGTACACGAGGGCCAGCCAAGTTGCGGAGTGCCACGCTCAAACGGAACGTGCTAACCGAACGACCGCTACCGACGTACGAGGCGCTGACCGGAAACCGGATATGGCTTGAGTGAGGAACCGACCAGCCTACTTGATATCGTGAAACAATTCAAGCAACGCCCGCGCTGCCTTGTCGTAGCTGAACTTGGCCGCCTGTGAAAAACCCCTGGCCCTCATCTCAGCCGCACAGCTTTCATCGCTCACCAGTTCAGCCAGTCGACCAGCCAAGTCATACGCATCGCGCGGTCGAAAGTAGCGGACAGCCCTGCCACCGACTTCAGGGAGGCTCGACGACCAACTGCAAAGGACAGGACACCCGCAGACCATCGCCTCAAGTACAGGCAAACCGAAGCCCTCGTAGAGCGACGGATAGACCAGTAGCCGAGCGGCGCCGTAGAGCGCCGCGAGTTCAGAATCAGTGACGTGCCCCAGGTACCGGACCAAGCCTTTGGCCTCGGCCGCCTCAATCATGCTCACTGTGCTCCGACTTTTCCAGCCGACACCACCGGCGATTGCCAGCAGAGGTAGCCCTCCCTTCACCGTTAGAGCCTTCACCAAGGTAGCATGATCCTTGCGCGGTTCCAAGGTGCCAACCGTCAGCATGAAATCATCCGGTAAGGCGAATCGCTCTCTGACTGTCCGCAGTGCAACGCCTGGCGGCAACGGCCCGATTGCTCCAGGACAGCCCAAGTGAACCACCGCGATCTTCGCCATCGGGAGGGAAAGAAGCCTGTTGAGAAGTCGCGCCGTTGCATGTGAGTCCGCCACGATGGCGTCGGCAGCCCGGACGAGAGCGCGCAGCCTGACGCCCGACGATACGCGCTGCTTCAAGTCCATCGTGTCGGGAAAGACCCTGGTGGTCAGGTCATGGACTGTCAGGATCCTTCTGCACGGACGCTGCAGTCTAAGAGGAAGCGTCGAGTTCTGTCCCCAGAAGACGCCAATTCTGTCGGCACTGACCAGGCGCGGAAGCGTATCCATGGACCAGAACCCGGGGACAACCTTGCGCCAGCCTCGCGGTACGCGGACCTCGCAGGAACGTGGCAGACTCGGCACCTCAATCGGTACTGAGGAGTAGAGTATGAACTCATCCTGAGGCGACACGCGCATCAGGATGGTCAGTATCTCTGTCAGGTAGCGGGACACACCGGCTTCAAGGCCCGCGAACGTGAAAGCGTCGACGCCTATGCGCATGTGTTAGAGGCTGGGTATGCGCGCCGCGCCCGCTTGGCCGAGCACAATACCACCACCGTGAAGCACTCCCAGCATCTGCCTCGCTGCCGTATCGAAATTGAAGCGCGCAACCTGCGCGAAGCCCAACGCTCGCATTTCGTCCATCCGACGTTCGTCACCCAGCAGCGCCTGCATCCGGCGGGCCAAGTCAACAGGGTCGCGCCGGCGAAAATAGCACGCGGCAGATCCACCTACTTCAGGCAAGCTAGATGACCAACTGCACAGCACCGGACAGCCACGAGCCATCGCCTCAAGTATCGGAAACCCGAACCCCTCGTAAAAGGAAGGGTAGACCATGAGCCGGGCAGCGCCATAGAGCGC
>CAIVTL010000504.1 GCA_903908785.1 Caldifarciminota bacterium
GCTCACGTCATTCGCGCCGGGGCGCAGGTCAAGTACCTTTCTGCCGCTGATGTCGAGCAGCTCGCCTCTCGCCTCTCGCTTCTCGCCACTCGCCTCTGAAAGGAACAGCACCCCGCGGATCACCGTAGCCGTTGGCCGCAAGCCGTTGGCCACTGGCTGCCGCCCCTCTTCGATTCCCGCGCCGTAGAATTGACATATCTGCAAACCGGCAGTGTAGACCGCAACGTAGGCATAGTCCCCAGCCACCGCCACGCCACAGGCGAGGTCTCCTGTACCGTAGTACCCGACTACGACGGGATGCGCCGGGTCGGAAACTGCGATGACCCACAAACCGAGAAAGTCGTCCGCGACATAGGCATAGTTCCCGGCCACGGCCACGCCTTCGGCATAGCCTAGTGTGTTGTAGTACCCGACTTCGACGGGATGCGCCGGGTCGGAAACTGAGATGACCCGCAAACCGGAATCGCGGTTCGCGACATAGGCATAGTCCCCAGCCACGGCCACGCCATAGGCACGATATGTGGAGCAGTACCCGACTTCGGTCGGATGCGCCGGGTCGGAAACTGAGATGATGCGCAGACCGCCAAAGGCGTCCGCGACGTAGGCATAGCTCCCAGCCACGGCCACGCCAGAGGCACTGGTAAGTGTGTCGTAATACCCGACTTCGGTCGGATGTGCCGGGTCGGAAACTGAGATGATGCGCAAACCGGTAGCGCCGTCCGCGACGTAGGCGTAGTTCCCAGCGACGGCCACGCCAGAGGCAACGCCTGGTGTGTCGTAGTACCCGACTTCGACGGGGTGCGCCGGGTCGGACACTGAGATGACCCGCAAACCGGTAGAGCAGTCCGCGACGTAGGCATAGTCCCCGGAAACCGCGACGCCACTGGCCTGGCCCGGCGTGTCGCATGACCCGACCAGGCGGACGTTAAGCGAATCGGCCTGCGCGACGGTCGCGGTCAGCGCGAAGGCGACCAGTGCGAGAAAAACATGTTTCACGTTTCCTCCTCAGTCTTGGACGATTATCTTATGTACAGCTCGCGCCTGTGCTTCTTGCACGAAGTACACGCCCGGCGCCAACCGACTCACGTCGTTCGCGCCCATCTTGAGGTCGAGCACCTTTCTGCCGCTCGCGTCGAGCAACTCCGCCCGGTCTCCTGTCTTCGGTCCCCGGTCTCCTATCGTCAGCGTCCCGCGGATCACCGTGGCCGTTGGCCGCAAGCCGTTGGCCATTGGCTGCCGGCCCTCCTCGATTCCCGCGCCGTAGAATTGACATATCGACAAACCGCCATTGTAGCCCGCGACGTAGGCATAGTCCCCCTCCACCACCACGCCATAGGCCAGGTCTGGTGTGTGGTAGTACCCGACTTCGACGGGATGCGCCGGGTCGGACACTGAGATGACCAGCAAACCGGAAGAGGCAGAGGCGTCCGCGACATAGGCATAGTTCCCAGCCACCGCCACGCCACGGGCATAACCTGGTGTGTCGTAGTACCCGACTTCGACGGGATGCGCCGGGTCGGACATTGAGATAACCCGCAGACCGGCATCCCAATCCGCGACATAGGCAAAGTTCCCAGCCACGGCCACGACCCGGGCATTGCCTGGTGTGTCGTAGTAACCGACTTCGGTCGGATGCGCCGGGTCGGCAACTGAGACAACCCGCAAACCGGCTTCTTGGTCCGCGACATAGGCAAAGTCCCCAGCTATGGCCACGTTGCCGGCCGTACCTGGTGTGTTGTAGTACCCGACCTCGGTCGGATGCGCCGGGTCGGCAACTGAGATGACCCGCAAACCAGAATCGCCGCACGCGACATAGGCATAGTTCCCAGCCACGGCCACGCCACTGGGCCGGCCTGGTGTTTCGTAGTACGCGACTTCGGTCGGATGCGCCGGGTCGGCAACTGAGATGACCCGCAAACCGCCAACGCCGTCCGCGATGTAGGCATAGTCCCCAGCTATGGCCACGTTGCCGGCCGCGCCTGGTGTGTCGTAGTACCCGACTTCGGTCGGATGCGCCGGGTCGGCAACTGAGATGACCCGCAAACCGGAATAGTAGTCCGCGACATAGGCATAGTTTCCAGCTACGGCCACGCTCATGGCCCAGCCCGGTGTGTCGCACCACCCGACCAACCGGCAGTTAAGTGAATCGGCCTGCGCGACCGTCACAGTCAGCGCAAGGACGACTAGTGAAAGACAAGCACGTTTCACGTTTCCTCCTCAGTTTTGGACGATTATCCTCTATACTACTTCGGATTGCTGCCCGCGCCCGGCGCGCGGATTGGCTTCTAACTCGGACGTTTGAATTGCGCTCTGAGCGCTCCACCCACTCGAGTACCGCCAAGGCGGGAACCGCCCTTCCATCAAGGGTCAGCATAGCTCAGAGTGCGGTGAAGTCAAAGGTAAACGGCTGACGGCAGCGAAGAGTCGAGTCCCCTCTCCCTCTGGAAGGTCAGGGTGAGGGTACGCAGCTTATGTCACCGCGAGGAGCGCCCTGCGCCGACGGCTAAGCCACCCGTTCTGCGGATAGCGGCTCTGCGGGAGCGCGGCTCCCGCTTTTCCATGCCCGGTGACCCAAAAGGCGGCAGCCCTGCTGCCGCACTCCAAAGCAGCTATCGCTGCGTGACGACCTTGCAGACTGCTTGAGCTTGTGCTTGCGCTTCCTACTCGGCCTGGAAGCGCCAGACCGCGACCGCGAAGAAGAGCACGGCGTACCCGGTGATAGTCGCGGCCGGGACCAGCGCCGAGCCGAACCCGAGCCCGCGCAACACGACGTTCTGGAACCCGTCCATCGCCCACGCGCTCGGCAGCAAATGCCCGATGAAAGAGAACGTACGGCCGGTGATTTCAAGCGGGAACCACGCGCCGCCGCCCGCAGCGAACAGGAACATCGCTATCATCGAGAACATGCCCACCTGTTCCTGTGTCTTGGCAATCACACCGATGAACAACCCCAGGCTCGCCACCCAGAGTGACAGTGCCGCGAGCACGACGAGCACGCCGGCCGGCGCCCGGGCGTAGTCCACGCCGAAGACGAGCTGCCCGAGCACGACGAGCAACAGGCCCTGTAGGAACGTGACAACGAACATCGCCAGCACATGCCCGGCGATGACCTGCGCGCGCGTGACCGGCGCTGAGAGCATCCGGCCCAGGGTCCGGCTGCGACGTTCGAGCACGAGCAGCATCGCGGCCGTCATCACGCCGAAGATGGCGAACTGGACCAGCGTGCCCGGGGACGACTGCGCGAACCCGTTAGCAACGATACGTTTCTTCGCCGGAGCAGGGCCGGTCGTCTCGCGCCGGATGGATAGCGCGGGTTCCTGCCAGCCCGCGCTTGCCTGCTCGGCCAGTGCGGTCGCGCTCGCGCCGGGCCCGATGACGCCCGCGACCAGCCGACCGACCCGCGCCGATATGGCGAGCCGCGCGCCGGCTGCCTCAACCGCCTGCAAGGCAACCTGTGTCTGCGGCTCCGTCTGGTCGCATACCGCCTGCAGCGCCAAGCCGGTGCCCGTGCTTTCCGCATAGCCTGCGGGCACAACCAGCACCAGGTCGTAGCGTCCGCGCCGGACAAGGTCATCGGCCTTGCCCGCAGCGGCACGGCCGAGTTGTTCCACCCGCACGAGCCCGCCCGACTCAAGCAGCGTGGACGCCTGTCCGCTCAGCGCCGTCGAATCGAGGTCGCAGACTCCGACCACCGGTCGCGGGTCGTCGTGACTGGGCCAGCGAAACGCGAGACCGAGGAACGCGGTGAACACGACCGGCATCAGCACGAGGAAGATGGCCGAGCGCCGGTCGAGCAGAATCTGCTTCAAGTCCTTGGCCGCGATTACGAGTGTGCGCACCATATCTCAGGCGAACCGCCGCCGAAACACGAGGACGCCGACCGCGAAGCACGCCGCGCCCCACAGCAGCATCACGCCAAACGGCACTAGCATGTCCGTTGCCGACCGTCCCGCGATTGACATGTTCCAGCCCCTTATCACCCAGCCCTGCGGCAGCGCCAGCGCGACCTTGCTCAGCGCGGCCGGCATGTTGGGCACCGCCTGCGTGAACAGCCCGCCGAGCATCCCGGCAACGGAGAGGCCGCCGCCGAGTACCGGCCCGCCCTGGCGCGTGGACTTGATGAACGAGGCAAGCATCACGCCGAACCCGGAAGACGCCACGACCGTACCCACGAGCGCAAGCGCGGAACTGCCGGCCTGTCCCCAGCGCAGGCCGAAGAGCAAAGTCGAGGCCACGACCAGCACGACCGCCTGAATAGCGACGGTGCCGACCACCGACAGCATCTTGCCGCCGAGGATGCGCGCGCGGCCGACCGGCACCGTGAACAGCCGCGCCAGCGTGCCGTCCTCGTGCTCGCGCACGAGCGACAACGCGGTATAGGCGCCGGTGTAGAACGCGAAGAATACCATCAGCCCCGAGAAGATGCTCGCCATCATCCGGCGGAACATGGCCGAGACGTCCTCTCCGGCTCCGGGTGCGCGCACCGCCACCGCCGCGCCGCCACCCTGCGCCGCTTCCTGGTATTGCTGCATCAACCCGGCTATCACCCGGCCGTCGGGTACGACGCCCGCGGCCCGCGCCGCACTGCGATAGGTGTTCAGGAGAATCTTCGAACCGGAGAGCCCGTCGAGCAGCCGCTGCAGGACGGCCTGCACCACCGCCGGCCCGATGGTTTTCACCGGGTCGGCGAGAACCAAGACCTCGGCTGAGCCCGCGCTATCAAGCGCTGCCGCGCTGAATCCGGCCGGGATGATAACCGCCACGTCTGCCTGCCGCCGGGCGAGCACGCGGCGCGCCACCACGGTGTCGCCCACCTCGGTGCAACTCACGATGTCCCGCAGTTGCGGGCCTGAAAGCATGTTGGCGACCAGCCGGCCGAGCTGCAACTGGCCCGCGTCCTGGTTGACCACAACGGTGCGCACCGGTGCCATGCCCGGCCCCTTCCCGGCCTGGCTGACCTGGCCGCCGAATGCGAAGAAGAACAGGGCGGTAACGAGCAGCGGCACGAACACGGCCACACCGATGAAGAACCGGCTGCGCAATGCCCCGCGCAGGTCCTTGATGGCAATGTGGAGTTCGGTCACAGGTCAGTCGCGGAGCGCCCGACCGGTAAGCGCGAGGAAGACAGTCTCGAGGTTCGGCTCGCGGATTTCCACTGAGCCGATGCGGAACCCGAGCTGGGCGGCCCGTTCGAACAGCCGGGGCACGACCGCGTTGGAATCGCCGGCCAGCACCGCGACGCGGCCCTGCTCGACCGTGGCCCGGGAAACGCCCGCGACCTTGCGCCAGGCCTCGGCCGCTTCCTCCGGTTCGCCGGTCACTGCCAGGTCCACGCGCGCCTGCTCGCCGACGAGGCGAACCAACTCGTCGCGCGTGCCGCAGGCGATGACCTTGCCCTTGTCCATGATGGCGATGCGGTTCGACAGCTCCTCCGCCTCCTCCATGTAGTGCGTGGTATAGAGCACGCTCATCCCCTGCCGGTTCAGTTCCTTCACGTAGTCGAGGATGTGACGCCGGCTCTGCGGGTCGATGCCGACTGTGGGTTCATCCATTATCACGACCTGCGGTGTGTGCAGCAGCGCGGCCGCGATGTTCACCCGGCGCTTCATGCCGCCAGAGTAGGTCGCCACGCGTCCCTTCTGCCGGTCGGTCAGCCCAACCGCCTTGAGCATCTCGTCCACCCGGCGCTCAAGGTTCCGGCCCGAGAGCCCGTACATCCGGCCCCAGAACACGAGGTTCTCCCGCGCCGACATGTCGTTGTACAGCGCGACCTCCTGCGGCACCACGCCCATGCACCGGCGCGCGGCCATGCTCTCTTTCGTCACCGAATGGCCCATGACGCGCGCGTCGCCCGAGTCTGGCTGAAGCAGACCCGAGATGACAGAAATCGCGGTGCTCTTGCCCGCGCCGTTCGGCCCGAGCAGACTGAACACCTCGCCCCGGCGTACCTCGAAACTGATGCTGCCTACCGCGACCACCTCGCGGTAGGCCTTGGTCAGGTCGCGGACCTCGATTGCGTTGTCAGGCATAGTGCAGCATCATAGGCTGCGGCGGACAGAAGTCCAGCCCGCCGTCGCGCTGCCGTGAGCCGAAAGTCAAAGACCGCTTGCCGCGCCTTGCGGGCGCGAATGACGTGCCACACCATTCCCGATGGTCGTGTGCCGATTGCCGATTGGCGAACTCAGGCGTAGGCGGTTCTGCCGCTGCGCGGCCGGTCAGGCTTCCGGGCCGAACATGGCGCGGGCGTCGGATTCGGTGATGAGGCCCTTCTCGATTGCGAGGCGGGCGACCGGAATACGCCGCGCGAGCGCTTCCTTTGCCAACTCTGCGGCGGCCAAGTGGCCGACTCGCGTTGCCAGCAGGGTCGCGAGTGCCGGGTTGAGCGCGGCGTAGCCCCGGCACTTTGCCTCGTCGGCCTGGAGGCCGGCGATGCAGCGGTCGGTGAACACGGGCAGGAACGCGGCAAGCAGTTGTACGGATTCGAGCACGTTGTGGATGATGACCGGCGTCATGACGTTCAGCTCCAGTTGCCCGGCCTGCGCTGCCAGCGCGACTGCGGTATCGTTGCCGACAACCTGAAAGCAGACCATGTCCAGGCACTCGGCCAGGGACGGATTGACCTTGCC
>CAIVTL010000505.1 GCA_903908785.1 Caldifarciminota bacterium
CTGTGGTTCCATCAGGTTTGGTTGCGGCCTCCGAGGCCGCGCTATGTAATCTGCGTAGTCTGTGGATAGTCCTCTCCGCGTCCGCCATTCTCGCTTCTGACATCTAGCCTCTGGCTTCTGACTTCGTCGGCCGAGACCCCTCCTCGGCGTCGGGGCGACATTTCGTGTCATCTGCGTCCATCTGCGGTTACATCGGGTTTGGTTGCGGCCTCCGAGGCCGCGCTATGTAATCTGTGGATACTCTCCGCTCGGGCGGCGGTTGACCGCTGCTGTGCTAGTTCTATAATCTTATCCGAGAGTATGCGAGGCCCGCGACTCCATTAACAAAAGGAGATTTAGGATGATTCGAACCGGTTGTCTTCTGTCGGTCATGTTCCTGTTTCTGTCCGGCTCTGCCCGGGCGGTTCCGATGCCGCCGTGGGCGGCGCCGTCCGACAACCCGGCCGGCCCGTGGGCCGAGGTTTTCTCGATGCCGGATCGGCCGTCTCTCGCGCCCGTGAGCGACGGCGGCGGTCTGGCCCTGATGCCGGGACGCGGGCTCATCTACGCCATCAAGGGCAACCGGACCGGCGACTTCTATTCCTACAGCCCGGGAACCGGCGCCTGGATGATTCTTGCCATGGTGCCGGACGGGCCGGCCTTAAAACAGGTCAAGACCGGCGGCGGCATTGCGGCCGACGAGGTCAACAACGTCTACGTGGTGAAAGGTAACAACACCGTCGAGTGCTATCGTTACTCCGTGGACTCGCTGGCCTGGCGCCGGATACAGGACGTGCCGCGCGGCGGGTCGGGAAAGGCCGTGAAGGGCGGCGACATGATCGGCGTGCCGGTGGCCGGCGGAACCCACTGCTATTTCCTTAAGGCCGTCGCCAACGAGTTCTACCGTTACGCGACGGCTGACACGGTATGGCACCAACTGTCCATGCCGCAGAGCTCGAGGCCAACCAAATGGAACAAAGGGTCGTTCCTGGTTTACGACGGCGACCACACGATCTACGCGCACAAGGCCAAGTATGACGAAATGTGGGCCTACAACACCCGGACCGATTCCTGGGGCACAACGCCGCTGCCCGGCATCCCGTTTGTCAGCCGGTCCGGGCGCAGTAAGAAATCCAAGGACGGGGCGTGTGGGGTATACTACAACGGCTGCATCTATGCTCTGAAGGGCGGCAATACCCAGGAGTTCTGGCGGTACCAGGTCGCGACCCGGGCGTGGGTCGAGATGGAAACGCTGCCGCAGTATGGTTCCAGCGGCAAACGGAAGGCGGTCAAGGGCGGCGGCGACATGGTGCTCGCGAACAACGCCTTCTATGCGTTGAAGGGCAGCAAGACCCGGGAGGTATGGAAGTACACACCGACAGATTCCCGGTTGCCGTCGGTCAATTCTCAACCGGCAACCGCCGGTTCCGCGTTCGATACCCGGCAGTTGTCATTCGTCATTTCACCGAATCCCGCCGCTGCCGGCTTCGCGACCGTCCGTTTCACTTCTCGCCTTCCTGCTCCCGTCTCCCTGCGCATCTACAACGCGTCCGGCCGCTGCGTTCAATCTACAATCTGCAATCTGCAATGCCGCTGCTTGACCTTCGGTCCATGCCGGTCGGCGTGTACGTCGTGAAGGTCGAGGCCGGCGGATTCGCCGCTTCGCAGAAGCTCGCGGTCCAGCGGTAACTTCGGCAACAGGCGATGAGCGGACGTTGCCATCCGGCGGCGCAACTGTTTTCCCCAACGACCGACTGAATGGAGTCAAGATGAAATCCCTCGGAGTTCTGATTCTCTCGCTGACGCTGGCCGCGGCCGTCGCGCAGGCGCGGCCCGACTCGCTCTATGACATGGGGCCGGTCGGGTATTTCACACCCGAAGCCGGCGGCGAGGCCAACCTGATTTCCTTTTCCAATGGGTATACGATTGACACGCGCGTCGGTGAGCCGCAGCTCCCGGCCGAGTTGCGACTGGCCGAACCCGGGCCGGAGCCGTGCTACTGCCTGGTGCAGTTCACCGGCCCGATTCGGCAGGACTGGCTGCGCCGCTTGCAGGACCTCGGCGTGAAGCCGACCGGGTATCTGCCGAGCTACGCGGTACTGGCGAAGCTGGATAGCGCGGCGCGCGCGGCGGTCGGCGCGCTGGGAATGGTACGGTGGGTCGGGTTGTTCCAGCCGGCGTACAAGGTCGAGACCACCACGCTCGCGGCCACCGGTACGGTCAAGCTCGTCTGTCTGCTGATGCCGGGCGAGCAGCCGGGGCCGGTTACTCAATTGGTTGGCGAGCGCGGGGGCAAGGTTGACGCGGTCACGACCTCGAGCTTTGGCACCACGGTCGCAATGACACTAACCGCGGCCGACATCCCGGCGTTGGCCGGGCTGCAGGAGGTCTTCTGGATTCAGCTCCACCGCGAGGTTACGACCTGTAACGTCGATGCCCAGTGGGTGAGCCAGACCGGCTGGCGGGCGAGCACGCCGACGCCGACCGACACGGCGGCGCGCCGGGTCTGGGCCCGCGGGGTACGGGGCCAGCGCGTCATCATGTCCATTACCGACACCGGCTGCAATCTACCGCATGACATGTTTCGCGACCCGGCGATGTCGGTGACCCCGCCGGGCATCTGGCCGAGCCACCGCAAGGTCGTGGCATTCAAGCTGTGCGAAGGTTCGGGTGGCGTATCCAATCCCAGTGAGAGTCCTTACCATGGCAGCCACGTGAACGGCACGGTGTGCGGCGACGACTCCATAACCGGCGGCACCAGCACCTACGACGGCATGTCAATCAAGGGCCGGCTCTATTTCGTGGACCTGACCGATGCCGGCGGCGGTTTCGTCATCGACGACGACCTGACCGCGCTCTGGGACACGGTCCACCAGGGCCGGGGCCTGCCGGATTCGCTCAAGCCGAGGCAGCACTCGGGCTCGTGGCGTGCGAGCAACTACGTCGGCGACTACACGATTATGGAGGCTTCGACCGACGCCTATTGCTGGGCGCACAAGGACTTTCTGAACATCATGGCGGCGGGCAACGAAGGCTCGGGCGCCCGCACCATCGGCAATCCGTCGCTGGCCAAGGACATCATCACGGTCGGCGCGACCGGCAACGGTACTTCATCGAACACGATTGCCAGCTTCTCGAGCCGGGGTCCGTCCCAGGACAACCGCATCAAGCCGACCGTCTGCGCGCCCGGTGTCAGTCTGTGGTCCGCCTACTACACGGGCTCAAACACCTACCAGTCGATGTCGGGAACAAGCATGGCGACCCCGACCGTCAACGGCGCGACCGGGCTCATCCGCTGCTACCTGCAGGAAGGCTACTACCCGACCGGCACGGCGCAGGCCGGGGACCGGATGAGCTACATCTCTTCCGCCCTGATGCGCTCGCTGGTTATCGCCTCGGCCGACCCGAACATCGGTTCCTACGTGGTGCCGAGCAACGACATCGGCTGGGGCAGGATTGACATTGATTCGGTACTCTATTTCGCCGGTGACGCGCGCCGGCTCGTCATCCGCGACGACACGACCGGGGTTGCGACCGGCGAGTACAAGCGGTTCCAGTTCACGGTCAGTTCCGCGATGCCGCTGCGCGTCGCGCTGGCCTGGACCGACACCGCGGCCGCGCCCGCCGCCAACCCGACCCTGGTCAACGACCTGAATCTCGAACTGACCGCGCCCAGCGGGACCTTCTACCGCGGCAACCAGTACTCGGCCGGCGTGTCACAGGCGAACCCCGCGGCATGGGACAGCCGGAACCCCGAGGAGTGCGCGCGCATCAACTCGCCGGAAACCGGGGTCTGGACCCTGCGCGTGCTGGCCAACCAGGTGTCGACCGCGGCCCGGCAGCCGTTCGCGGTCACGATTACCGGCGACGTGAACCCGCACAACCCGGACGTGGGCGTTGCCGCCATCACGGTTCCGACCGGTACCATTGACTCGAACCAGAGCGTGACGCCGGCCTGCTCGGTCTACAACCAGGGCAATACGACCGCAGCGTACACGGTGCGGATGAAAATCGGCGCCGGGTACAACAACACCGCTTCAGTCAGCGGCCACGCGCCGAACACCCGGTTGCTGGTAACATTCCCGGCCGCTTCGGCCTGGCCGCGCGGCAATCTCGCGGTCGCCTGCTCCACCGAACTGGCGAACGATACCGCGCCGGGCAACGACAAGGCGACCGGCACGGTAGCGGTGCGCGTGCACGACGTCGCATCGACGCGCATCACCGCGCCGCCCGATACGGTTGACTCCACCCAGACCGTCACGCCGGCCTGCTCGGTTTACAACTACGGCACGGTCGCGGAAAGCTATACCGTGCGGCTGCGCATCGGCGCGGCGTACAACAACACGGCATCGGTATCGTCCCAAGCTTCGGGCACGGGGCGGTACGTCACGTTCCCGGCGGCTGCCGGCTGGCCGCGCGGCAGCCAGGCCGTTACGTGTTCGACCGAGCTTGCTGCCGACATCGTGCCGGCCAACAACCGCAGGACCGGCACGACGTTCGTGCGGGTGAGGGACGCGGAGGCGAGCGCGATACTCGCGCCGGTCGCCGTGGATTCGGGCGCGACCGTGGTGCCGCAGGCCCGGGTGACCAACAAGGGCACCGAGAGCGCCACCTTCGACGTGACGTTCGGGATCGGCGCCTACAACAACACGCAGACCGTAACCGGCCTGGCCCCGGGCGCGAATACGCTGGTGGACTTCCTGTCGTGGACCGCAAACCAACGCGGCAGCTTTGCCACGGCCTGCACGACGCGCCTTGCCGGCGACATGGCTCCGGCCAACAATATCGCCGGCGGCACCGTCAGCGTGGCGGTCCATGACATCGCCGCTCTAGCCGTGGTCGCGCCGGCCGGAACGGTGCTGCCGGGCGCGCCGGTGATTCCGCGGGCGACCTGCCGGAGTTACGCGACGCAGCGCGAGGCGTGCCGCGTCTTCTTCCGCATCGACTGCACGCCGCCGTACGCGGAAAGCGTCCTGCTGGCCGGCGGCCTGCCCGCGGCGGATACGACCCTCAGCTTCCCCAACTGGACCGCGCTGATTGGCGGCTACACGGCCCGGTGCTCTACCTACATGACGACCGACCAGATTCCCGCCAACAACGTGACGAGCTCGACCTTCCTGGTTGGCATCCAGGGCTGGACCGAAAAGCGCTCGCTGCCTTCCGGCGCCAAGGCCATCAAAGACGGCGGCTGGCTTGCCTACGACGCGGGCACGGCCCGAATCTACGCGACGCGGGGCCAGAAGCAGCCTGACTTCTTTGCGTACAGCCCGGCCGGGGATTCGTGGAAAGCACTCGCCCCATGGCTGCCCGGCACCGAAGGCAAGCTGCCCCAGAAAGGCTCGGTGGGCTGCGCCGACGGCAGCGGCCACGTCTTTGCGACCAAGGGGAACAACACCCGGGGTTTCTTCGAGTATGACGATGCCGCCAACGCCTGGACCCAGAAGAAGGACGTCCCGCTCGGGCCAAGCAACAAGAAGGTCAAGGGCGGCACCGACATCGCGTGGGCCTACAAGGCCGGGGCCGGCTATGCGTACCTCCTAAAGGGGTACAAGAACGAGTTCTGGCGGTATCACAGCGGCGGCGACACGTGGCACGCGCTGCCGTTCGCGCCGGTTGGTGCAAGCGTGAAGTGGGACAAGGGGTCATGGTTGGCGTACGACGGGGCGAAGACTATCTACGCGCACAAGGCCAAGTACCACGAACTCTGGAAGTACGACACCGAGAAGGACTCGTGGAGCCCGACTGCGCTGCTCGGCATGCCGATACCGGGCTCAGCCGGTTCCAAGAAGTCGAAGGACGGCGGGTGCGGTGCGTTTGACGGCGACGCTTTCATCTGGGCGCTCAAGGGTGGCAACACGCGAGAGTTCTGGCAGTACACGGTGGCGACCAACGCCTGGGCCGAGAAGGAAACGATACCGACCGGCATGTCCAGGAAGAAGGTGAAGGCGGGCGCGGACATCGTGGCTGCGGGGCAGGTGCTGTACGCGACCAAGGGAAACAAGTCGAACGAGCTCTGGATGTACCTGCC
Organism: Caldifarciminota bacterium; assembly: GCA_903908785.1. Lineage (GTDB taxonomy): Bacteria > Hydrothermota > Tepidihabitantia > Tepidihabitantales > Tepidihabitantaceae > UBA2258. The sequence continues at coordinate 6,008 of CAIVTL010000505.1, forward strand.
CGGCGCATACCTGCTCGCGCCGCCCGGACGTGACGGCGTGGAGGCCGAGCGATTGGCGATTGACGATTGGCGATTGACGATTAGCCCGAACCCACTGGCGACAGGCCTTGTTCACGTCGCCGTAGGAGGGACATCCCTGTCCCGACCGGCCATGGTCCGGCTGTATGACGCGGCTGGCCGATGCGTCGGGGTTTGGAAACCCCTCCTACGGAGCGGTGCTGCCGACTTGGACGTGCGTCACCTGGCTGCAGGCGTGTATGTTGTCAGGGTCGACGCCGGCGGGTTCGCCGCTTCGCAGAAGCTGGTGTTGCAGAAATAGGACACACAGGTCGAATAGGACCTGTTCCGTGGCAGGGGCGGGCATGAGGCCGCCCCTGCTGCCTTCCGGGCCTGATTTGACTTGGGAGTCCTGATGGCTATCCTTGAAGAGGTTTGCGGGGCGGTCCTCGCTCTTCAGACCGACATTTCAGAGTAGTGTACCCGGCAACGGCGGTCGCTCTGGTCCGCGGCCGCGCGTGCTGCGATGCAGCAGCCCGGAATCAATAATAGCCGTTGCGATAAGGTAAGTTCGTACAAGTACTTATTGCAGGAGGCATCATGCTACCGAAGTTCAGCAATGAGCCGTATCTGGATTTTTCCAAGCCTGAAAACCAGCAGCCGATGGAGCGGGCCATAGCCGACCTGAAGGCGCAGTCGGGCAAGGTCTGGGACCTTGTTATCGGCGGCAAGCACCTGAAGGCGAAGGAGCAGTTCGTCTCGTACAACCCGGCCGACAAGTCAGCGGTCGGCACTTTCCAGAAGGCAACCGCCAAGGAAGCCGAGAAGGCGATGCAGGCCGCCGTGGCCGCGCTTGCGACGTGGCGGTTCATGCCGGCAATCGAGCGGGCGTCCATCTTCCTGCGCGCGTCGCGGATAATGAAGCAGCGGCGGTTTGAGTTCGACGCGGCGATGATCCTGGAAGAGGGAAAGAACCGGCCGGAGGCCGACGCCGATTTTGCCGAGGCGATTGACTTCCTCGAGTTCTACTCCCGCGAGGCAATCCGGTATGAC
>CAIVTL010000506.1 GCA_903908785.1 Caldifarciminota bacterium
CGAAGGCACGCAAGGACTTCTTCGCAACCGAGTCCTTGCTCAAGTCTTTGGGCTACGACTCGAACGCTCAGGTTCAGGTCATAGAAGAGAGATTTTCTCAAGTGACTCTCTCAGGTGACGGGCGCTCGTCTGCGCGGCCTTGGTGGCTTACAGTGGTGCGGTTGCTTGTCGGACTGCTGTCGCTGGCCGCGCTCGTGCCGACTGCGTTGGTGGTGTGGGGGGCGTGGGGTGTATTGCGGAAGCTGCTGCCGCCTTCCTTGTTGCCGCTACTACGGTGGTGGCCGGTGTTCTGGATACTGTGGGTAGGATTCGTGACGCTGCTAAACAAGCTCCTGCCGGGCGTGCTTGACGAGGGCAACTGACTTGGTTGCTCCGTGTTGGACGGAATCAGGGACAGTTACCTATGAGGCGATGTCCAGGGCCGACGCGCGGGCGGCGTCTCCCCTGCCCGCCCGGCCGCTGAGACGAACTCCTGAGCCCCGCCCCGCCGCCTTGACATGCCGTCCCGCGAGTCCTAGAATCCGGCCGTGTTCGAGCCGAATTCGACCATTTCGGAAACAAAGCCAAGATGCCTTTCGTCGAACGCGTACTGCAGTTAGGGGGCATGCGTGAGCACTGTTTGGGTAATTCTTGCCGTCGTAGCCGTGATTGCGTTACTGGTCTCCTTTGCTATGGGGCCGAATGCCGTCTGGGGTGGCGCGACAATCGGGACCGTCGTGGGAGTGCTGTGGAAACTCATCGGCAGGACTAACTGGAACGTAGCCATCAAGGTCGTTGTCGTCGGAACACTGCTGGGAGTCGGGGCAGAGCTAGTGGGAAGGATAGCCAACCGTCTGGGCGGCAGGGCCTGAGCGGGAATAGCTGAAGCACGCCGTGGAGGACTCCGGTTGGACTATTCCAGACGCGCGGGCTGTGTCTCCCCTTTCCGCTTGCTTGACTCCGACGCCCGATTTCGCATAATGACCTCGTGCCCAAGACCAACCGCTGGCATCCCGTCATGCTCCCCGACAACTACCTGCGGAAGATGAAGCAGGACTTATCCGAAGCCGACGCCGCCGCTGACTCCTCCACACGCTGCGAACCCGACCCGGCGGTTGCCAGCGAATCGAGCCTCAAGAAAGACTGGCTGAGACCTGAGGAGGATGAAGCGTGGCAGGATTTGTGAGAGGCAGCACACGCGGCCGAGGCGCAGCAGTATGACGAAGTTCCGCCGCCTTGACTTCCTGGCCCGCAGAAGTAGTATTCGCCTGATGGTGAGCCCCGAACTCTGTCCGGTCGCTGAAAAGGAGCGCTAGATGGAACCGTGCTATATCATCATGCCCATAACCACACCCGAGCTCATGCTCCCCCTGTACGGCAACGACCCCGACCACTTCAGGCACGTGCTGGACCTGCTGTTTGTGCCCGCCGTAAAGAAGGCAGGCATGCAGCCAATCGAGCCTTCAGTGGGCGGCGCGGAGTTGATTCAGGGCGCCATCATATCGAACTTGGAGAAGGCGAGCTGCGTGCTGTGCGACATGTCCACACTCAATGCCAACGTGTTCTTCGAGCTCGGCATCAGAACATCCCTCAACAAGCCGGTCTGTCTAGTTCGGGACGACAAGACACCCAAGTCCCCCTTCGATACGTCCATCATCAACCACGTCCCCTATGACAGCGCGCTGCATGCGTGGAACCTGAACGAGCAGGTGGAGAAGCTCGCCAAGCACCTGGAAGTCTCGAGCAGGTCCTGCGCGGGCGTGAACCCGCTTTGGAAGTACTTCGGCATGACGGTTGCCGCCCATCCCCCAGAGAGCGGGACCACGGACGATAAGCTGGCCCTAATCGCCAGGCAGGTGGAGCAACTCAGTGCAGCGGTCCTTGCGCCGACGCGGCGCGTGCAGGAACTGCAGTCACCGGGAATGGCAATTGAGATCATAGACGCCGCCGAGAGGTACCTGCGGAATCTAGGCATCAGTGACCCCCTGATAGCATGTACTCTAGATGGCCAAGTGGAAGTCCGGACGCACGACGTGCTACCGGCGCCAGTGTCTACCGGTCTCAATAGGTATCTCATAGAACGCGGGTTGCCGGTTAGAGGAATTACTACGATTGTGCTGCAGCCCAGTCCCACGAAGAAATCGTGACTTCCCCCTTGGGTCTTGGGGACGTGGGGCGAACGTCCACACCGGGGAGGTCCCATGGACAGATTCAGATATCCCTGACGCGCGGGCGGCGTCTCCCCTGATGATAGCCAACAGCTGACAGCTTACAGCTTACAGCTCTTCGCCCACAGCACACCGACTTCGGGTTAGCCGACTCCGGCCTTGGCGGACTCTTCGTTCATCGTTCTTCGTTCCTCGTTCATCGTTCGGCCCCTTTGTCATTTCCCCTTTCCCCTTCGCCTCTTGGCGGTTGACCTGAGTTCGGCCTGACAACCGAACCGGCCGGGCGCGGGGCCCGGCCGGGTGGAGGCTGAGATGGGAGACTACTTCTGCGCGGCTTCTCTTGCTTTCGCGGCCTCGTCGATGACTTTCTGCGCGGCGTCGCGCGGGGTTTCTTCGTAGTGGGAGAACTCCATGGTGAAGAATCCGCGGCCCTGGGTCATTGAGCGCAGGCTGTTGGAGTACTTGTACATTTCGGCCTGCGGGGCCTGGGCTTTGATGACCTGCAGGTTGCCCTGTACTTCCATGCCCATGATGCGGCCCCGGCGGGAGTTTAAGTCGCCCATGACGTCGCCGGTGAACTGGTCCGGGACCGTGACTTCGACGTTCATGATGGGTTCGAGCAGGACCAGCCCGGCCTTCTCGCAGCAGTTCTTGAAGGCGAGGCTGCCCGCGAGTTTGAAGGCGATGTCGGAGGAGTCCACGTCGTGGTAGGAGCCGTCGTAGGCCGTGGCCCGGATGTCCATCATGTGGTAACCGGCAAGCACGCCCTTTTCCATCATTTCGACAATGCCCTTTTCAATCGGCGGGATGAACTTGGTCGGAATCGAACCGCCGCGGATGGCGTTCACGAACTCGAACCCTTTGCTCCGGGGCATAGGTTCGACCCGGAGCCAGCAGTCACCGAACTGGCCCCGGCCACCGGTCTGTTTCTTGTGCCGGCCCTGGGCCTCGCACTTCCTGGTAATCGTTTCACGGTACGGGATGCGCGGCTTGATGAGGTCGACGTGGACGTCGAACCTGCGCTTGAGCCGGGCCACGATGACGTCGAGGTGCAGCTCACCCATTCCGTTGATGAGCTGCTGGCCGATTTCGGAGTTGAACTCGTAGGAGAAGGTCGGGTCTTCTTCGTGCAGGCGGGCGAGCCCGGTGGAGACCCGTTCTTCGTCGCCCTTGCTCTGCGGCACAATCGCCACCGAAATTGAGGGCTTGGGGAACACGACCGGCGGGAGCTTGGCCGGCTGGCGCTTGTCACAAAGCGTATCGCCGACGTGGGTCTCCTTCAGCTTGACCAGCGCGCCAATCATGCCCGTGGTCAGCTTGTTAACCTCGACCCGCTCGCGGCCCTTCACGATGTACATCTGGTTGACCTTTTCGTCCCGCTCGTTCTTGGCGTTCATCACGACCATGCCGGTTTCGAGCTTGCCGCGGAACACGCGGACGAGGTTCATGTCGCCGACGTGGGCTTCCGAGACGGTCTTGAATATCAGGGCGCAGACCGCGTCGTTCTCGTCCGGTTTGATTTCGAGCGCGTCCGCCGAGTCGAGTTTGGTCGCAGCCAGCGGGGCCATGTCGAGCGGGCCGGGCAGCACGTCAACCGCCAGGTCGAGCAGCACGTCAACGCCGATTTGGGCCAGCGCGTCGCCGCAGACCAGCGGGTAGACCACGCCAGCCTTGATGCCCTTGCGCACGGCGGCGCGCATCTCCTCCGGCGCAATCTTGCCGCCTTCGATGAACTTCTCCATCAGCGACTCGTCAACCTCGGCCGCGGCCTCGACCAGCTTCTCCTTCCACTGGCTGATGGCGTCCTTCATGTCCGCGGGCACCGGGATTTCCTTGCGCGCGCCGTTCTCGTACGTGTAGGCCTTGTCGTTCAGCAGGTCAACGACCCCGCTCAAGCCCTCTTCCTTGCCGATGGGCAGGAACACCGGCGTAACCCGGTTGCCGAACGCCTTGCGCAGGTCCTCGGCGGTCGAGTCGAACGAGGCGTGCTCCTTCTTCAGCTTGTTCACGAACACGGTGCGCGGCAGCTTGGCGTCGTCGAGCCGGCGCCAGGCCATCTCGGTGCCGACCTCGACGCCGGACGAGGCGTCAACGACCACGACGCCGTTGTCTACGGCCCGGACTCCGGATACCACGTTTCCGAAGAAGTCGGCGTAACCCGGCGTATCAACGAGTGTTATGAACGTATCCCGCCACTCACCGTACCCCAGGGACAGGTTGATGGAAATCTTGCGGGCGACCTCATCCTCGTCGTAGTCCAGGATGGACGTCCCCTCGGCCACTGAGCCGAGCCGGGTGTTCTGCTTCATCGCGAGCAGCAGCGCCTCGCAGAGCGAGGTTTTGCCCGAACTGGCGTGACCGAAGAAGCCGAGATTGCGGATGCGTTCCGCGCTGTACTCTTTCAAGGAATCCTCCTGGAATCTTGTATAAAGGTTGTCGGGTATCATAGTGAAACCGGCAGGCAAGTCAAGACTGCGCGCCAAGCGCCATTTCAGGTTGCAGATTTCAGATTGCAGATTGTAGATTGGCCGGCCCGGGCCCGGGCGGTGCTATCACGCATTCCCGGGTGCGGCGCGAGTAACCAGCCCTTCCATTCCCGGTTGACGAGTGTCGATTGACCCGAGCGAGCGACACGCCGTCAGTCTGCAGTTGGCAGTGGCCGGGCTCGGCGGTTCTGCAATCTGCCTTCTGGTTTCTGCCTTCTGATTTCGTTCGAAGCCCGGGTCGCGCTAATCCCGGGCGAGCGGGTCGGTGGCGAGGACTTGCGTGGTCCGGCCGATGGCCCAGATGCGGTCTTCCAGGTCCGCGCATACGTAGACCCGGCTCCCGTCCGGCAGCGCCGCTGCGTAACCCGGCCCGCGCACGCCGCCCACGGTCCAGACCACGGCGTGCGTCCTGGTCGACAGCACGAGAATGTCGCCGCCGACGTGGCACGCCACGTATACGTACTCGCTGCCGGCCAGCGGGACTACGTCTACCGGGTAACCGGACACCGGCGTGGATGCGACCAGCGAGTCGTCGCTGGTGCGGATGACGTCAATCGAACCCGAAGCGCTGGTGCGACAGGCGACGTACAGGTACTCGCCGCCGGGCAGGACCGACATCCCTTCCGGCCCGCGGTGCACCGTGACCTCGCCCACGACCTGGTGGTTCGACGCGCTTATCTTCTTGAGTTTGCCCGAGCCGGACAGCCCGACGTAGACGTACCTGCCGTCCGGCGGGATGGCAATGCCCCACGGCACGTCGCCGACGGGTATCGTCGCTTTCACCGTGTTGTCGTCGGTGCCGATGACCGACACCGTGCCGCTGCCGTAGTTCGTGACGTAGACCGCGCGGCTGTTGGGAGTGGCGCAGCAGAACACCGGGTAGCTCTGGACCGGCACGGTCGCGACCACCTGGTTGTCGCTGAGCCGGATGACCGAGACGTTCTCGCTCTTGCTGTTGGCGACATAGGCGAACCGGCCGTTCGGCAGCACGCAGACCGCGTGCGGAGCCGAGCCGACCGGTACGCGCGCGACCAGGCTGCGGTCACCGGGCCTGATAACCCGCACCTCGTCGTCCCCGCGCGCGGCCACGTAGAGAAACAGGCCGTCCGGGTTGACCGCGATTCCGACCGGGTCCCTGCCGCCGGCGACGGCTTGCATCACCGAGTCGGGAAACCCGGCATAGCTGATGATGGAAATCCGGTGCCGCTGCGACCACGCCGACACGTGGCCGCCCTGGTCCCGGGCGCGAACCCGCACCAGGTGGTCGCCGGGCAGGTCCCAGGCGTGCGCCACCGAAACCCGGGCGCCGCTCGCCGCGAGCCCGCTCCAATCCGACAGCGTCCCGTCTCCCCAATCGAACCGATAGGCGATACTGTCGCCCTGACGGTCACGGGTTATTGTCGAGAACGGATGCTTGACGCCAGCCACCCCGGATGCCGGCCCGGCCGGCACATCCGGTGGTATCGGGCTGAGCAGGCTGCAACCTGTCAGCACCAGCAGGCAGACCGCGCATGCGGCACAAGACCGCACTATCGACACTGCACCTCCCTGGTCGGTCGCTTCGGACTCATAGTGCCAGTGCCCACTGGCGGGTAGCGGCTACCGCGCGACTGGATTCTAGTCCCCGGCCATCGCTTGTCAATACGGGCGTCGCCCGGGAACCGGAATAGAACCGCCAAGGGGAGAAGTGGAAAGGGGAAATGGCAAAGGGGCGGAACGAAGAACGAGGAACGAAGAACGAGGAACGAAGTGTGAAGGGGAAAGGGGAAATGGCGAAGTGCGAACCGCGACGCGCAGTGGCGCTTGGAACTCGGAACTCGCAACTCGTAACTCGTAACCCGTTTGTCGTTGTGAACTCCTATGTCGGTTCTGGAGTTGCCATCAGAAGTTGACCCCGGCTCGGTTGGGAGCAGAGCCGCACAGGCCATGCCGGCCGTGTTGACTCTCCCGGCTGGCGCGCTACTATTGACCTGTGAAACAAAGCTGGGAGACTCGCGCTTGAGCCTCCGTGGAGGTATTTGATGAACAGACTCTATCCGATACTCACCGCCATGCTGCTGGCAGCATTGCTGCCGGCCGTGAGCGGCTGTGGCGAGCCAGGCGGCCAGAAGCCGTCGGGGAAGACGTCCGTCAACCTGTCCGGGCTGCCCAAGACTCTGCGCTACCCGTATGCCGAGGCAGTTTCAAGGGACACCGGGACCGTTGACGGCGCGCCGGCCACCGTATACAGCTTCACAACCAATGACCCGATACCGCCGGTCACGGAGTACTACCGGGCCAAGCTCTCCGGCTGGAAAGACTACGCGGTAGCGACCCCACTGAGCGGCACCGCGTTCGGGTTCGTCAGCCCGGACGGAAAACGGACCGTCGTGGTCACTGTCGAGTCTGGCGCGGGCGGCAAGACCAACCTTACCATCTATAACATCACCAAGTAGCCGGAGGGCGAATGGCCGGGCATGCTGTCGCCGCGCGCGGGTCTATGGAAGTTTTCCCTTCTCGAATCGGAGGTGTTGAATGCGACTGGTCAATGAGATCATGCGGTGGGTCACCGGGCTGGTGCTGGCCGGCGGGTTGCTGTGGGCTGCGGCCGTGTGGCGCTCGCGCCGACGGGCCGCGACCCTGGTGGCGACCGCGTGCGCGCTGCAACTGGCTTTCCGTGTGCTCTGGGTACCGGGGGTGAGAGTGCTGTTTGGGCCTCTGTCGGCGTCCTCCAACCCGGTGCAGCGCTGCTTCATCATGACGGCGGGCACGTTGAGTCAACTCGCCCTGGCCGTGTCGCTCGGCCTGCTGGTCTTCGCTGCCCTCGGGCCGGCCAGCCGCAAGCCGTAGGCGCCAGGCCCGCGGCCTAGTAGTTGGTGTCGTCAGGCGTCTGTTTCTGTTCGCACTCCTCACACTTCGTGCCCCAGGTGGGCTCGGAGCGAATTACCTCGTAATCATAGGTCGGCCACTTGGTGCAACCGTGGACCCAGTGCCACACGTCCAGGTCTTTCGACTTCCGGTACTCAATCATCTCTACCTCCTTACGAAAAGATTAGATGAGAGTAGTTCAGGCGGGCGTCAAGTCAAGTCCGGCCGCGAGGCCCACGAGGCGCGGGAAATCACAAATCCCAAACTCCAAATCCCAAATCAGGAAGCCGGAATCTGTACTACAAGCGTGCAGGATCATCGTTTTCGCGACGTTGTTTCTCTCCGCCGCCTCTGTCCCGAGGCCATCAGGGTCATGAAGACCGTAGTCAAGTGCCACCCCCGGCGACGCAAGACTCGGGTTCGAGTCGGGACTCAATCTGTGTTCATCCGTGTTCATCTGTGGTTCCATCAGGTTTGGTTGCGGCCTCCGAGGCCGCGCTATGTAATCTGTGAAATCTGTGGATGATTCCTTCCGGGCCGCCGCGGGGCTAGCGGAAGCGGGGCCAGAAGGCGGGGACGGTCTCGGAGTAGGTCTTATGTTCGTTCTTGAGCACGTCGCGCAAGTGCGCGTCTTCGTGTTTGACCTGCTGCAACAGCAGCGGCAGGCCGACGCCGACGGCGAGCACGAGCCCGCCCCACGACCGGAACACGAGCGCGGCCCCGACAAGCTGGATGAACGTGGCGAAGTAGCGCGGGTGGCGAGCGAGTCTCTGGAACCGCAGCCCGACAAACCGCTTCTCCGGCAACACGAGAGTCTCTTCTTTGCTTCCCC
>CAIVTL010000507.1 GCA_903908785.1 Caldifarciminota bacterium
CGGAACCCCGAGCAGGCCGGCCACGTTCACGGTCTGCACGTTCCCGGGCAGGGCGGTGCGGGCGACGACGTCGTCGCCCTTGACCTTGTGGCCTTTGTCAACCAGAGTTTCGCCGGGCAGAGGCAGCCGGCGTTGCTTGCGGACCAAGGTCCGTGCGGTCACCTTCAGACCGGGCGTATATGCGTGTGCCATTGGTAACTTAGGATATTCAAACCCGCCTCAAAGTCAAGCTGACGGCCGAACAGCCGACGGCTCACAGCTCACAGCCTACAGCCTACGAGCCTTCGTCCTTCGTCATTTTCCCTTCCCCACTTGGCTTTGCCGCTTCCCCTTTTCCCCTTTGACTTTGCCATTTCCCCTTTCCACTTTCCCCCTCTACCCTTCACTCCGGTATCCAGCGGTTGGTCGTGCGTCGCTCCGGCCGCTTCGTCCTCATCCCCATCACTAGCGAGCAGATTCGCTCCATCGCACCCGGCGGCCCCAGCGTAGCTGCGACACGGGTCAGCCCCTCAAGCTGCTGCCGCCTCTCCTCCGAGTCACGCATCAGCGACCCCAGCATCCTCACCAACCCCTCTGGTTCGGGCTCAAGCGTCTCGGGCACGAACCGCTTCCCGGCCAGGATGTTCGGCAGGGCAAAGTGCGGCGAGCGCACCAACGCCTGCGCCAGCACCCGCGAAAGCCACGGCAGATGGTAGCAGACCACCATCGGCACGCCGAGGATTGCGAGCTCTGCCGTCACCGTGCCGGAAACCGCACACGCGCAGTCGGCATGGCGCATGACGTCGTAGCGGTTCTCCGACACGACCGCCAGCCCCACTTCCCTATCCGGCAAGTCTCCTGCTTCCGGCATTCCCGCTTTGGACTTTGGACTTCGGACTTCGGGCTTGAGAACGACAACGCCCCCGATACCGGACACCATCCTGCGCAGACCGGTGAATACCTGGCGGAACAACGGACGATGGTGAGCTACCTCCGCCGGCCGGGACCCAGGCAGAAACACGACATAGTGCTCATTCGGACCAAGCCCAAGCATCTCCAGCGTCTGCGCCCTACTCAGCCTGGCGCTAACGCCATCCAGCAAAGGATACCCGAGGTACACCGCGTTCGTACCGACCCTGCGCAGTAGCTCCTCCTCGAAACGAAACAGACATACCACCTTGTCCGCTGCCATCCTCAAGCGCCGCTTGCGCCACCCGCCCCATGCCCAGAACTGCGGCGGTCCAAGATACAGCACCGGTATCCCGCGCAGACGCAGCCGCCTGCCCAGCGGCAGGTGAAGACCCGAGAAGGAAACGAGCACGGCGACATCCGGGTCGAGCCGCACAACAGACGCCTCGGCCCGGTTCAGCACGCGGCTCAGCTTCGGCCCGGCCCGCAGCCCCTCCCCGAACCCGAGCACCGGCCCAAGCTCAGCCGTATCGTGCAGGCTGATGACTTCGCACGCCGGGTCGAGCCTTGCCATCTCCAGCGTGAACAGGTCAAGCATCGCCCGGCCCGACGGCTCTCCAGCCGACACCACAATTCTCACAACCCGAAGCCTACACAACCCGCCGCGCCAGTCAACCCTCGACGGCCGACGAGGACTATCCACAGATTTCACAGATTACACAGCGCGCGTAGGACGCGCAAGTCAAAGTGCAAAATGCAAATATCAAAATGCAAGATGCCCGACCGGCCGTCATTCCGTTCGTTCCTACGGTGGCGAAGCCACACGCAGCCAGGAATCTCGATCCTTCGGCGAGCCTGGGCAAGCTCTGCCCCGTCGACAGACGAGATTCCTCGTCGCTCCGCTCCTCGGAATGACATCTTCGCGGA
>CAIVTL010000508.1 GCA_903908785.1 Caldifarciminota bacterium
CCAAGGGCTCATCACTGCGGGCCGGGCTTAAGATGGCATTCCAGCCGAATGCTCTCGCTGTCCAGCTTGAGAACCTCTCCGTCAGTCTGGCGGAATTCACCCCGGTCCCGGGCCGACTCAGGTTGAAGGGCACCGCGAAGCTGGAGAAGAATCAGGCTTCGGGAAGCGTACAGGGCGCGGTAGACGGCCTCGTATGGCAGACTATCGAGCTGCCGACCATCAGCGGCAAGCTGGGACTGCAGGATTCGGTCGTAGAGGCGATGATGGCCGGTGCGGACCCGGGACTGGGCAGTGCGAATGTGACCGGCCGGCTGGACCTGCGCAAGCTCGACTTCTCAGGCTCGGCGCAGTTGGCCGGTATTCGGGTGCGGCGACTCAACCCGGCGCTGCCGGACGTGAGGGTTGACGCCGACGTCGAAGTTTCGGGCCGCGGGTTCGACTCGATTGCGGCAACCGTCAATGCGCGAATTCCCGATCTGGACATTAGCACGCTGACGGCGGCCGGCTCCTACACCAGTGGACGGGGGACCGGGGCCGGGGGGCGGGGGTCGGGCAACGGCGAGCGGATTGCGGTTGAGTGGTTCGAGCTGAGCGGGCCGGTAGGTGTCGTCTCCGGCCGGGGCACCTGGCAGCACGGCAGGGTTCAGGCTGAGGTGCAGATGGACAGTTTCGACCTGGGGCTGCTTGCGAAGCTCGAATCGCTGCCGGCGCAGGGACGGGCTTCCGGCAGCCTGAGCCTGGCCGGGACCGCGGAAACGCTCGATGCTGTGTGCGAGCTGTCTGTTACCGACTTGGACCTGGCCGGGGTCAGTGCGGCGAGCGTGCACGTTGGCCTGGCGGTCGCGGTGGGGCGTGAGCTGTCCGGACAAGCGCGGGTCGGGGCAGTCAGGGCCAGCTACTCCGGATTCTCGGTTGATTCCTTGCAGTTGACGTGGCAGCAAGAGCAGTTCGGGCTCGGGGTCTGGCAGCCCGGCGTTCAGGTCTGGGCTGTCGGCGCAGCCCGGCTGGCACGGGACAGCATCGTCATTGACTCCACCACACTCCGAATCGCTGCCAAGACCGATACGCTGAGCATGTCCGACGCGCTCCATCTCCGGCTGCGACATGGCTTGCTGGATGTCGAGCTTGCCGCTTCGGGGATTGCGGGCGGTGACGTGCGCGCGACGCTGGCCAGCGCAGTCGGGAAGCTGACCCGCGCCGAGGTGGCCGTGAGCCGGGTTGACCTTGCCAAGCTCAAGGTTCTGCTGGGCCTTGATTTGGACATGTCCGGTACGGTCAGTCTGGGCGTAACCGGCAGCGACACGTTCCTTCTGACTTTGGACGCCGACCGACTGATCATACCGGTAGCGGACGTCAACCTGAGCCGGGTCCAGGGCGCGGCCAGCATTACCAGGACGCGGGCGGCTATCGACCATCTCTGGCTGGTCCACCTGGACAGCAGCGCGGTGCCGGAGACGAGCATGGTCACGGGTTCGGTAGAGTACAAGACCGAGGGCGGCTTCGAGTTGGGTGCCGCCGATTTGCGGGCAAGGTTGCGCAATCCCGGGGCCTGGGTCGTCTTCTACCTGAAGTCGATTATCGAGCTACGGCAGGGCGCCATATTCGGAGACCTGGCGCTCAAAGGCGGCCTGATGCGGCCGGTGTTCGACGGCCGGGTGAGGATTTCGCGGGCCCGGCTCGGCGTGCCGATAATCGGCGCGACCTTTGACCGAGTGAATGCCGAACTCGTATTCGACCACAACCGCGTCAACATCGAGAAGCTGACCGGCAGGTCGGACCACGGCAATGCACTGGTCACCGGCTTCGTTGACATCGGCGAGCGGTGGCAGGTTGACTCGCTCCGGTTCCATGGTGATTTCAGCGGCACAACCATCAACCCGCAGCCGGAAATCTACGGGACAATCGGCGGCAGCCTTGACCTCGACTGGGCCGTGGGTAGACCATATTCGCTTTCCGGAACGGCCGACATCGAGGAGGCGCTGCTGGCATTCGCGTTCGGCCAGTCCGCCGGCGTCAGCGGGGGACAGGATACGACATTCGTTTTCGATGTCCGAGTGAGGGCCGAGCGCGACATCTGGCTGCGGAGCCAGCGAGCGGGTATCGATTTCGGCGGAGCGGACATCGAGTTCGGCGGGGATCTCACCATCCGCAAGACCATGACCGACATGCTTTATTCAGGCGAGCTGGTCTCGCGGCAGGGCACGGTCTACTATCTCGACCAGGCTCTGCGCGTGACCAGCGGTTCGGTGAAGTTCCAGAATATCAACACCGTGAACCCGGACCTTGATATCACCGCCGAGCTGCCAATCCGGGCGGGCTCGGGCGACGCGAAGGTGCCGGACAAAATAGTGCTGACCTTGACCGGCACTCTGGAGCAGCCGGTCTTCGGGTTCACGTCCCAACCGCCCATCTGGGACGAGACCCAAATCGCCTCGTACCTCAGCCTGAACGTGACCCCGGACCAGTTCGACCAGCAAGACGTCACCAAGTTGCTGTCCCAGCGCCTGCTCAACTACTTCCAGATGCAGGTCTCCAAGCGGGCGCGCGGGTTCGTCAGTCTCGATTACCTCGAGTTTGAAAGCGGGCTGCTGGGCGGCAAGGAGCGGAAGGTGACGGTCGGCAAATACGTGGGTAGGAACCTGTATGTCTCGTACACGCAGAGCTTCACCGGCGACTTCAGCCCGGCATTCCGGGTCGAGTACTATGTGAACCGGAAGAATGAAGTCCTGGCTGAGAGAGCGACCGACGGCCGGTACTCGCTTCGATACCAGTTCAAACTCCGCTACTGAAGCATGACGCCAGCCGCCTCCGGCGTGAAGCGTGAAGCGTCGGGCGTGGCGCGTTACTGCAATGTCGCCATACCTCATACCCGGCTGCCTGAACTAACCTACGAGTTCGAGCCGGAGGGCTTCCCGGAACTCGCGCCCGGCGCGTGCGTGCAGGTGCGCCTGCGCGGGAAGAAGGCCAAAGGCCTCGTGCTCGAAGTCCTGGCCCGCAGCCCGGTGCCGAAGACCCTGCCGGTTGAGAAGCTGGTCGAGCCGAAGTTGGTATCGGGGGAGCTTCTGCGCCTGCTGCGCTGGGTTGGAGCATACTACTTCGGCCGTATGGGCGAAGTACTTGGCCTCGCCCTGCCGCGCGGCATCTGCGGGTACGGTCTGCGCCGGACCAAACCGGCCAAAGCACCGGGGTCCGAACTCACTCCGGCATCCTCTGTCCCACGTCCGGTTGTTTCCGACCTTCATTCTTCATCCTTCATCTTTCATCCTTCGTTCTCAGTTACCGTCCATACGGCTCCCGGCTCGCGTGACGACATCGTCGCGGGCTTTGTCGCGGCGGCGCTTGAGCGCGGTTCCGTGATTGTTCTCCTGCCCGAGTTCGAGGCCGGTCGTATGGCGGACGCACTACGGTCGCGGCTTGGAATCGAGCCGGTTCTCTACCACGGTGACCGGAAGGCGTCGGAGCGGAAGAGCATCTGGCGCAAGTTGCGATCAAGTGAGTACCGGCTGGTGCTGGGGGTTCGTTCGGCCGTGTTCGCTCCGGTGCCGGACCTTGCCGGCCTCGTTGTGCTGGACGAACACGACAAGGTCTTCAAGGAAGAGCGGCATCCGCGGTTCAATGCCCGGGACGTGGCGATTGCCCGGGCCCGGCTCGCCGACTGTCCGGTGCTGCTCTGCGACCCGACCCCGTCGGCCGAGACCTGGCTGAACCTGCGTACCGGCCAGTACCAGATGGCGCAAAGTCCAAACCTCAAGTCTCAAGGGGAAAGTACAAAGTCAGAAGGGGAAAGTGCCAAGTCCGAAGTGGAAAGTGCGAAGTCCCAAGGGGAAAGTGACAAGTTCCAAGGGGAAAGGACCAAGTCCAAAGAGGAAAGTCCCGAGTCCCAAGTGGAAAGTCCCAAGTCCGACTTTGCCATTTCCCCTTTCCACTCAGTCATTTCGGCCGCCCTGCCTGATACCCTTGTCGTTGATATGCGCAAGCACCGGGGCGAACTGCTCGCGCCGGTGCTGGTGAACGAGCTGAAAGAAGCCGGCGCTGCCGGCGAGTCATCGGTGCTGTACATCAATCGCCGGGGGCTGAGCCGCTACGTCGCTTGCGGCGATTGCGGGAGTCCGCTCTCCTGCCCGGACTGCGCGGTCTCGCTCGTGCTCTTCTCCGGCGGCGACCTCTGCTGCCGGTACTGCGGCAAGGCCAGCGCTGCGCCGGAGACGTGCCCGGCCTGCGGCGGTCCTGATTTCCGGCTCAAGGCCCCGGGCATCGAGATGGCCGCGCGCGAAGTAACTCGGCTTCTGCCCGACGCGAAGGTCGTGACAGTCCTGAACGAATCTGTTCCTCGTTCCTCGTTCTTCGTTCCTCGTTCTTCCGCTGAGCCCGGCACCGTCATCGTCGGCACGCGTGCGTTGTTCGGAGTTCCCTGGCCGGAGCGGGTGAGGGTGGTTGCCGCCCTGTCGGTTGACGACGACCTCTGCCTGCCGGATTTCCGGGCAAGGGAGCGGACGTTCCAGGTGCTCTCCGAATTGTCCCGGCGCGCGGCAGCGCAGGGGGCCACGCTGGTGCTTCAGACCCGGCGGCCCGATGACCCGGCGGTGCAGTACGCGGCCGCGGGCGACGTGGCGCGCTTCCTTGACCAGGAACTGAAGCTGAGGGAGGAGCTGGAGTTTCCGCCCTATCGGCGGCTCGTACTCATCGAGCTGAGCGCCAGGCGCGGACCCGGGGTGGCGAAGCACGGAGAGATGCTCTGCCGGAGACTGGGACGGGTTCAGGGCGTGGAGGCAATGGGCCCGGTGCCGGTACGCGGCAGAGCGGATACCGTACAGGTGCTGGTCAAGGTGGCTCGCAATCTGAGGCTGGACCGAATTGTGACCCTCAGGCAGCTTGAGTCAGACGGCGTCAGGGCCAGGGTTGACGTGGACCCTCTGGAAACAGTGTAGGACGAAGTCAGAAGCGAGAAGCGAGAAGCGAGAGGTCCCGGCAGTCCTACGTGCTACCTTCTACCTTCTACCTGCTACCTTCTACCCGCTAACTCCAATCAAAGCCGCGCCCTACTTGACGCCGGACGCACGCGCCATGTTTTCCCTGATTGTTTTCATCTCCTTTGGATACGCGGTCGAGTCGAGCAGGGCCACGGCCTGGCGGTACGCCTCGCCGGCCGCGGCCGTGTCCTTCAGGACTTCGTACGCCGCGCCGGCGTTATTAGCCGCTTGCGCCTTGAGCAGGCGGACCGAATCCGGGAGTTCTCGGCGCGCGCGTGAGTAGTACGCAACCGCGCTGTCCTGATACCCTCGGCTCTGGAACATCCAGCCGACGGCGAACGCGAGTCGGGGCGCGATCCCGGTCGGGCTGGAGTCGTCAGCCAGGGACTTTCGGAAAGACTGGAGCGAGCGGTCGGGACCGTCGGCATCGTACCAGCAGAAACCCATGTAGGCGCGGATTGCGACCGACTCGGGCCGGGTCGCGTGACTCAGCATCTTGTTGAGAGCTCCCAGCGCGTCGTACCAGCGGCGCTGAGCGTAGAGCGAATCAGGGCCGGCGAGCCGCGCGCCCAACTCCGGGGGAAATAGGGCACGGATGCCGCTGTCCAGCTTCACATCGCCGAGCATCCGGGTTATCGAAATCAAGTCAGCCTTGGCGGATGAGAGCAGCGGAATCGGTGCGGGTTCGGCCGGCGGGCGGGTAAGCGCGCCCACGACCAGCACGACC
>CAIVTL010000509.1 GCA_903908785.1 Caldifarciminota bacterium
CGCGGCCATCTCGCTGCTCGTGGGCGGCATCGGCATCATGAACATCATGCTGGTCGCGGTCGCCGAGCGCACGCGCGAAATCGGCCTGCGCAAAGCGCTGGGCGCGACGAACCAGGACGTACTCTGGCAGTTCCTCTTAGAGGCGGTGATGCTCTCGCTTGTCGGCGGCGCCATAGGCGTTTCCCTCGGCCTGGGTATCGCCAAACTCGTTGAAATCACGGTACATCTGCACGCGGCCGCTCCCATCTGGGTGGTGCTGCTCGGCGTCGGCTTCTCCGCCGGCGTCGGCATCTTCTTCGGCATCTACCCCGCCTCGCGTGCCGCGCGCCTCAACCCCATCCAGGCCCTCCGCTACGAATAGCGTGCCTTTCCGCCCACATCCGAAGTCGTCCTCCACTTGACCACTGGACCACTAGACCACTAGAGCACTAGCCGAACTTGACACGCGAAAGTCACTGTCCTATAATCAGTTATGCCAATTCGTGAATTCAGTTGCGACATCTGCAACCACGAATTCGAAGAACTTGTCTTGAGCAAACGCGACGAGGAAGAGCTTGCCTGCCCGAAGTGCGGCACGGCGAAGCTCACCCGTTGCTTCTCGGCGTTTGCGGTCGCCGGGGCCGAGAAGAGAGTGTCAGCCTCATCCAAGTCTTGCGGCCACTGCAGTTCACACAGTTGCAGTACCTGTGGCTAAAGGAGGGCAGCCATGACGATAACCAAAGCCGACCTGGTCGAAACGATTGCTCGCCAGGTACACCCGAACATCACCAAGCGCGACGTCGGCAAACTCGTCCAGATGTTCATCGACGAAATCTGCAAGACGCTTCTGGAGGGTAACCGCATAGAAATCCGAGGCTTCGGCGTAATGTCCACCAAACTCCGCAAACCCAAGGTCGCCCGCAATCCGAAGACCAAGGAACCGGTGAACATTCCACCCCGGCGCGTGCCGGTGTTCAAGGCCTCGCGGCTCCTGAAGGCAAGTCTCATGAAGGGAGGCCTATAGATGCCTTGTGGTAGAAAGCGCAAGCTGTCTAAGATCCGGCGCCACAAGTACAAGAAGCGCATCAAGGCGATGCGTCATAAGAAGAAGCTGCGCTAGTCCGACTACAGCTTCCTTCGGCACGGGCCTCGGCCTGTTCTGCGGCGCAGGACGCCTGACCTTCGGTTGATTTGACCGGGGCGCGATTTCCCGCGCCCCGGTCCTGTTTCTCGGAACCGGATGATACGTATCAAACTCATTCGGCTACTCGACCTCTTCGACACATCTCTCTGCCAGTCTGCAAGTTAGAGCAATCGGGTCGGGAATGGATGGGTCACCCCCGGGGTGAACTCGCGGTTCAAACGCGGTTTCAGACCCGACTTCAACGCCGTCCTGACTTCGCGACTCAAACGCGGTTTCAGGCCCGACTTCATCGCCGTCCTGACTTCGCGGCTCAAGCGTGGCTTGAGAACCGGTTTGAACTCGGCCTTGAACGGCGGCTTCAGGACCCGCCTGACTTCGGGTCTCAACAGTCAACTCACGACCGCGCTGAGCCCGAACCTGAAGACCGGTCTCAAAAGCCGGCTCAAGTCGCAATTCAGCACTCGGTTCAGAACCCGGTTCAGGCTTGGATTCACGCATCGCCTGAACTCCGCCCTCACGTCCGCACTCGATTGCTGATTCCTGACCCGAATCCAGTTCCCTCCGGCACAGATCAAGCACAGCGCGGTTCAGAGCTTCCCGGAAAGCTCATTCGAAAGCTCATTTCAAAGCACAGTTCAAGGCCCGGCGAAGAGCTCGCTGCAAAGCTCCTCGCAACCCGCCGCCCGCCAATCGCCAATCCAAAATCCAAAATCGAAAATCCATCGTGTCTCTCGAAGTATGGCTCGGTGTACGTCTGGACGTATGTTGGATTGTGTCGTGCGCTGCGTCGGCACGCGCGTCTCTGCCTGAATCTCGACCTCAACCTCAACCTGAACCTTGCGCCGTATGCGGCGCCGAATCGCGCGTCGTTTCGGAAGCCGTTTGAGAAGCCGAACCCGGCGTTGTTTCCCTCGTTGTATAGTTTGAAGTATGGGTCGTTGTACGACTTGGTGAATCTCGCGCCGCATCGCGAGACATAGCCCCCGGGGCGGCCCGTAGGCCGGTGACTGGACGGGAGAATTGTGGTTCCGGCCGTGCCTGACCACTACGTGTAGATTATCGGGAACCGGCTACTCGCGCGGCAGGAATAGCCTATTGTCACCGAAGGGATTTCGGGGACATTATTCAATAGGGGAATTTCGGCGCGAGTTCAACAATGAAGTGCAACATTTGGCGGGCGAGTCGAATGACGCTGGTCCAGTGCGAGCAGAAACCGGGTTTCTCCACGGCCCGCTGGAGCGGTGCCGATGCCCGGGGGCGAAGCGTGCCGGCCGGAACCTACTTCTACGTGCTGAAGGCCAACGGCAAGATTGCCCAGAAACGGATGCTGCTGGTAAGGTAGATTCCGCCGTTCCGTTCCCTGGCAGGGGCGGGCTTTCGCCCGCCCCTGCGTTCTGTGTGTACTATGTTCTTCTTCTACCGCTGAACCACAAGCTTCTCAGTTGCGGTGAACGAGCCCGCGGTCAGACTGACGAGGTAGACGCCCGGGCGCAGACCTCTGAGGTCCAGCGCCATTGCAGATTTCCGCTTGTCCGCCTGGATCTTCGCCTGCTGGAGCTCAAGCCTCCTGGTCTCACCGGCCGTCAACTGGCCGCTCTTGACTCCC
>CAIVTL010000510.1 GCA_903908785.1 Caldifarciminota bacterium
CGATCTGCCGATGGCGCCCTGGTAGCAGGGCTTGGACGAGTCGGGCTGCGTGGTCATGTTCTGCAAGTAGGTCACAATCTTCACGTACTCTTCCACCCAACTCGGCTGGAGCGAGTAGGCGACCGTGACCGTGTCGGCCGCGCCCGCGGGAATCGTGACCGTGGTGCCGTTCTGGTTAGGCACGTAGTCGCGGCAGACGTGGTTATGAATCGGGTCTCCGTTCGGGCCGGTGTAGTGCAGGCTGTCTTCCGTGATGACGACCTGCAGGGCCGCCGTGACTTCGGTCGTCCCGCCGTTGAGGCATTCCAGCACCACTTCGCCGTTGCGGGTCGCCGGGTTGTAGCTGGTGCCGACGTGGCTCAGGCGGACGTCAGACGGAATCAGCATCTGGTTTGATACGTAGCCGAACCACGCGTTGTAGTTGTAGCCGCGGCTCTTGCCGTCGACCCACAACCATGGCGTGGCGTAGCCGCCCTGGTACGGCGGCGGGTACTGGTGCCACTTGGCGTTGCCGTCGGCGTTGTAGAGCGGGTAGCTGGATACCACGTGCCACTCCACCGGTGCGACCCATCCGGCGTAGTCCCGGGATATCTGGTCCAGCACACTGCTGGCTGCCGGGCAGGACGGTCAGCCTTCCTGGTAGGCTTCTTCCATCACCACGCAGCGGTCGAAAGCGAAAACAGTCGCGGCGGTCGCAAGGAGCAGCGCGAGAACAAACAGTCTCTTCTTCATGGAACCTCCTGGATAAAATTACGTTGTGCCTGTCCCGGACATGGGGATTCCATTGTAGACCCGGATCCGGCCCGGGTCAAGTCAGGGCTGGTCCTTGCCCCGCAGCCCGAGCGCGCCGAGCACGAAGTCTTTGCCGGCGTTGAGCTGCCAGAGGGCCATAGTGCCGAGCGCGCGCATCGTGTGGCCGACTGATTTTGAGTCGCGCTCGCGCACCCGCAGGAGCAGCGGCAAAGTTACGAACCGGCTCAGGCCCGCAGCCAGGAACATCACATGGTAGTTGATGAAGCTATGGCCGGCGATGGTGAGGTGGAAGCCGTGCAGCGCCTGCGCGATGACGCCGGAGAGCATCGAGGCCGCGAACGCGCACAGGCCGGTGACCGCGCTGTAGATGGCGAAGTAACTCTCTTTGCGCGCCGGGTTGTCCGCCAGTTCCAGGAGCAGGCTCCAGAGCCCGAGGCTGCCGCCGGTCCAGACCACGCCGTTCATCAGCGCGTCGCCCCATATCGGCAGCCGGAACGACGGCGTGGCGAAAAGCCAGAGCAGCGGCATGACGCCGACGAGCGCGAAGTTGAGGATGGTGACCGGCCTTGCGCCGAAGCGGTCAATTGCCCTGCCCCAGAAGAGCTGGAACACCATGCCCGCCACGCCGCCGATTATCGAGTAGATGCCGATGGCGGCGAAGGAGAAATGCAGGTTCTTCATCATGTGGACGATGTAGAACGGCGAGGCGAGCGTGCCGGTCAGGAACCAGACCGCAAGGAAGACGGTGAGCCGCCGGAACTGCGGCTCTTTCAGCGGCCCGAGCAGAGTCTCGCGCATGCTCAGCGCCGGCCGCGGTTCGAGCTCCGGCTCGGGCTGCCTGAGCAGGACCAGCGTCGAGACCAGTCCGAATAGCACCGCCAGTCCGAACGCCAGGCCGTATCCGACCGGCTCATGCCCCGAGGCCTTGAGCCAGTCCATGCCCCGGCCCGCGGCATAGGCGGTGCTTACACCGATGATACCGTGGATGGCGTTGCGCAGCCCGAAGAACCGGCCCCGCCGTTCCTCGGGCACGAGGTCTGAGATCCACGATGTCCACGTCGTGCCGCAGATGGTCATGATGATGGACGATACCGCGACCGTGGCAAAGAACAGGACGAGACTGACGTGCATCCGCAGGAGCAGGAACGGCACCAGCACGGCGAACACCGACCGCCCGATGGCGGCGGTCCAGATGACCAGCCGCTTCTTTGACCCGGACCGGCGCACCAGGTACCCGGTAAGGAACCCGAACCCGGTGACCAGCGCGGGAATGGCGGACACGAGCGCAATCTGGAAAGAGTTGGCCCCGAGCCAGAGCGCGAGGCCGATGAGAAACATGCCGCCGCCGAGCGTGCCGTAGAGCATCGCGAACCCGCCCTCGATAATCGAGACGCGCAGACCGCGGGAGACTTCGGAGGGGGAAAGTGTTCTAGTGGTCGAGTGGTCTAGTGGTCCAGTGTTCGGACCCGGTCCCGTGTCCGTCTTCACTTGACCACTTGAGCACTGGGCCACTTGGCCACTTCTTCTGCGTGGAACGAGCTTCGGACGAGCGGACCGCAGAACGCGGCCCTGAATCCCATTGCCAGCGCCTCCTGCTCCAGCGCGACGAACTCCTCCGGCGTCGCGTAGCGCTCGACCGACAGGCAATGGCGGTCCGGCTGCAGGTACTGGCCGACGGTGACAATATCACAGCCGACTGTCCGCAGGTCACTCATCGCCCGTCGAATCTCGTCGTCGGTCTCCCCCAGTCCGACCATCAGGCCGCTCTTGGTTGTCATCTTCGGGGCGAGTCGCTTCACGGTCGCCAGCACTTCAAGCGAGCGTCGGTAGGAGGCACGCGGGTCGCGCACGTTCGGCGAAAGCCGCTCGACCGTCTCAAGGTTATGGCCGAACACGTCCGGCCCGGCGTCAGCGACCTGCTCTATCAAAGCGTCCCGCCCGCCGAAGTCGGGGGTCAGGAGCTCGAGGAGAGGGACGAGGGGTTGGGGGTCGGGGGTCGGGGGCCGGCCAGTTTGCAGTTTGCAGTTTGCAGTTTGCAGTTTGACTTGCCGGACTGTCTTCGCAAAGATGCCCGCGCCAAGGTCGGCAAGGTCGTCGCGGTCAACCGAGGTCAGGACGACGTACCGGAGCCCCAGTTCCGCCACGGCCTGCGCCACGCGTTTCGGCTCAGTCTCGTCAACCGCGCCATGCGGGTTGCCGGTCGCGACCGAGCAGAACCGGCAGTGGCGCGTGCAGGTGTCGCCGAGAATCATGAAGGTGGCGGTGCCGCGGTTCCAGCAGTCGGCGAGGTTGGGGCAGCGGGCGGAACTGCAGACCGTGTGCAGCCCGTGCTGCTTGAGCCGGGCGTTGACCGTCTCGAACTCAGGCCCGGACGGGAGTCTGGTCCGAAGCCATTCGGGCTTTCTCATTGGTGCGGGAATCTTACCACAACTGCGTGTGGGACTCAACGGAGGCGAAGCGGACGAAGTGAGATGTAAGATGAGAGATGAGAGATGTAAGAAGTCAGAAGTAGCGGCGGGCAAGAGATGAAGGATGAATCAGGAAGGATGAAGCACGGCAGCCGGGCGAAGTCAGATTTCAGAAGCTAGATGCTAGAAGTCAGATGTGTGGACGACGGAACACGGGTTACGGTGTACGGTTTACGGTTCACGGTGTACGGTCTACGGCTCAGGCCTTGATCTTGAGGCCGGACTTGGGACAGTTCCAGACACACTCGAAGCAACGGATGCACTCAAGCTGGTTCTGGCGATTGTGCGGCTCGATGTCCATCGGGCAGGATTTGCGGCAGAGTTCACACTCGGTGCAGCTCTGCGGCTCGAGTTCCAGGTGCAGCATGCTGCCCTTGTTGAACAACGAGTAGACTGCGCCGATGGGACAGATGACGCGGCAGAAAGGACGCTTGATGGCGATGGCGGCGACGATGAAAGCAAGCAGGATGCCGACCTTCACGAAGTAGAGCCAGCCGACGAGACCGCGCAGGGCGTGGACCGGGTCCCAGAGCACGAGCGGGATGCCGGCGCCGAGCGTGCCCTGCGGGCAGAGCTTGCAGAACCACGGCTCGGCCGTGAAATAGGAGGCCAGCCCGGCAACGAACAGCAGCACGCCGAACTTGAGGAAGTTGGACGGCAGCGACAGCTTGATGACGATATCCAGAATCGCCACCAGGCCGAAACCTGCGACTGCCAGCGCCAGTCCGAGCGGCAGACCGGACAGCGGGCCGACGTGGAACGCCGGGTTGCCGTTCGTTCCTACGGTGGCGGAGCCACACCAGCCGAGCAGGAACCCGGCGATGGCGGCGAACACCGCGGCGAACCAGCGTCCCGTAAGCGCAAGCAACACGAGGCCGATGAACCCGAACGCGACCGCGTACCCGACCTCGAACTTGAACCAGACCACGGCCGCGAGGCCGACCGCGGCGAGGAACCCGCCCAGCCACATCCGGCGCGGCAGGGCGAGCTTGCCCCGGATGGCCACGCCCAGCACAAGCAGGTTGAACGGTAGCCACGCGTACAGGAACACCGGCAGCGGCGGCAGCTTGAGGAACCGGACCAGCGCCGCGCCGATGAGTGCGGTGATGAGGGCAATCACCGCGAACGACGCCCAACGCTTTCCCTTTGCCTTCGCGCCGACCTTAATCTTGTAGAGCAGGTCCTGCCACATCCCGAACGGGCATATCCATCCGCACGCCGCCCGGCCGACAAACGCGCCGACGATGATAAACACGCCCAGCGGCAGCCAGGGCAGAAGCTTCATGCCGACCATCTGCTGGGTCGAGCCGATGGGACAGGCAAAAACGGCGAGCGGCCCGCCGTAGCAGTTGAGGATTGGCTGGGGCACGTACTTGAAGAACCCCTGGTAGAGTATCTTGTCCTGCAGGTAGGCGGCGATGTAGGCGTTGAGCAGCACCGCCGAGGTAATCTGGACCACCCGGTGCGGCGCGACCCGGCGTCGCAGCAACACGACCGCACCGAGCATGATGAGCGTGAACGGCACCCAGCCGAAGAGCAGCACCCGGCCGAGCGGTAGCCCCTGGCCGAAGCTCAGGAACGCGGCGGCGACTGCGCCGGTCAGCGCGATGACGACGAACGACAGCCAGCGGTTGAGCGTCGTCGGCCGGCCAAGGAACAGCGCGAGAAACAGCCCGAGCCCCAGCATCGAGGCCAGGCCGTAATAGATGACGCCCCAGTCAAACCCGGCGAGGAGCTTGAGCAGCAGGGTGACGAGCGTCGCGGTTCCGGCGATTATCAGGAAGACCACAAGGCGCGTCCGCGCGCTGATTTCTGCCCGGGTCTTTGCCATGCGGTGTGGGCCGGCTATGGGGCTACACGAGCCCCATGCAGGAAAGTCATATCTGGGCCGCGAAGCGGTGAATCGTCTCGGGGTCGCCGGCCTTGATGCCCATAACTACCACAGCGACGCCGACGACTGCGAGAACTATGAATGCTATTCTGCGTTTCACTCGGTCAGAACCGGCTGATGAGCGTCGCCTTGATGCCGTTGAACGGCGCTTCTTCGCGGCAGACGCCACCCGAGCAGGTGTAGCCGCCGCGCTCCGCCCCGACGCGCACGCGCAGCATGTTCCGGTCGGTGATGGACCAGACTGCCTCAACCACCGGCCAGGACTGCTCGCCGTTGTACCGGCGGACGAGCTTCATGTCCACGTACTGCCAGCCGACCGTGAACAGCCACGCCGAGCCGTACCCGTAGCTCAGGGCTATCGCCGTCTCGTGGTACTTCCACGGCTCCGGCATGCGCCCGGTATCCTCGGCGACGAAGTCATAGTCCGCCTCCAGCGCAAACGTGTGCTGGCCCAGCAGGTAGTTGACGTGAACGGTCGGCATGTCGGTCGTGCGGCTCCCCACGTGCAGTTCAATGTTCTTCTGGACCATGTGGTTGAACTTGCCCTCGAACGTCCAGTCGGTCCCCAGCGAGTAACGCACCTTGCCCTCGCCCTCGAGCACGCCCTTGCTGGTGTCATGCGGGGCAACGAGGTTGCCCAGGTTCGCCTCGACGTAAAGCGGCGCGGCCGGGGTTCCCGATGCCGTTACTCCGAACCCGCGCTCATCCACACCCCGGTTGATTGCCACTCCGGACTTGATGGGCGTCGGCGGGTCGGTGTAGCGATAGGTCTTTCTGCCCGCGAGCACCACGTCGGGGAAACCCAACTTGTCGTAGTTCATGTACTCGCCGAGCAGCGAGTAATTGCCGAGGCCGACGGTGCCGCTAAAGTAGTAGCCTAACCCCTTCTCGCGCCCGCCGATGTACGGCAGGGTGCCCAGTCGCTGGCAGACCTCGCCATATACCTCGACCGGGCCGGCCGACACGGTCACGTTGCCGCCGTAAAGCTCATTGAACGCCCGGGGTGTCGGGTCCTGGGTGCGGTTCACCCGCACGTACCTGCCGCCGAACCCGGCGAAGCTGAACGGCCGCGTTGAAAGGTTCGCGCCCAGCACCTGGTCGGTCGTGTCGGCGTGAATCGAATCGGCGTTCATCACCTTGTACGTGTTCTCCTGGAAAAAGATGTCGCGCATCCGCGCGCCGAGCAGCACCAGTTCGGTCTGCCGCGGCAACCGGCCGATGAAGCGCAGGCCGTTCAGGCTCTTATAGTGCCGGAAATCATCGTCCGAATAGGTGCGCAGGGCCAGGCCCTTGCCGAACGTCTGGAAGAACTTGCCGTACAGCACCTCCAGTTGCTTCGGACTGTAGGCGATGGTGTAATCAAGCAGGCGCAGCGGCTGCTGGTCGGCGCTCCAGGGCTTGGAAGGCTCGAAGAGGAACGCGCCCAGCCCCCCGCGCAGGTCGCCGTAGCGGAGATTCAGGTCGAGCTTGTTCTCAAGGTGCGTCGCCCAGTCGGCCTTGTACAGCCAGAACTCGGCCTTGTTCACGCCCTGCATGGAAAGCTCCGCAGCGCGGGCAAAGGAGCAGAGAGCAGGGAGCAGGAAGCAAATGGTCAGCAGAACCCGGAAGCCGCGCTCCTGGCTCTTCACTGCTGTTCCCTTACTGACCTTGACCGGCCGGCTCCTCGACCGGCTCCTCGGGCAGCCACTTCAGGAACTCCGCCTCAATTCGCTTCTCGTCGCCCTTCTTGTACCCGATGTGGGTATAGACGATTTCGCCCTTCTGATTGATAAGGTAGGCGGTCGGCTTGATGACGATTCCGTAGGCCTTCTTCACCTCGTTCTGGGCGTCAAGCAGGTTGATGTACGGCCACTTCTTGCTCTTCACGAACGCCTTGACCCTGGCCTCGTCGGACGGCTTGTCCACCGAGAGCGCGATAATCTGCAGGCCCCGCTCCTTGAGCGAGTCGTAGATGGGAATCAGGGCGTCGAGCTCGGCGATGCAGTTAACGCAGGGCAGGTCCCAGCATTCCATGTAGACCGGGCCAATCGCGAGCAGGCTGTCGAGCGTGATGTCGTTGCCCTTCACGTCGGGCAGCGTAAACGGCTCGGCCTTCGGGTTCTCTTCCTTGTCGACGGCCGCAAAGCCGATACCCGCCACCATTGCCAGAACCAGGCCAATGTTCAACCAGTTTCTCATTTATCCTCCGTAACAACGAACCGGCTAATTGTCGCGGACTGGAGTACGCGATGCTCCTCGGTTCCGCTCTCATCCTCAATGAACACCGCCGCACCCAGCTTGTCCAGCCGGTGCCCGGCGGTGGCAAACGTCAGCGTGTCAACCAGCGTATCGCCGCGGGCCAGGCTGACCGGGATTCCGTTACGGTCCGGCACGAATTGCACCGGGACGCGGAAATAGGCCCCGCCGAGCTGGTCAAGCAGGCTGTCCTCCATCACAACGCAGTGGAGGGTCGGGTTCGAGCCGGGCGTAATGCTGTCCATCGCCAGCGTGACGATTATCCTGCCTTCAACGGTATCCGCGTCGCCGGTCGCCGCCAGCGCCACATAGGACGCCGTCGACTTCACACTCCGAATCGCGGCGTCGAATGCCCCATAGAACTCAACCGGGTCGGACGGCATTGCGACCTGAAGGTAGCCGTCCAGCACGAGCGACGGCTGACCCGGGTTATGCTGGTAACGGGCGACGCGCAGGCTATCGTCCGGGTTCATGTTCAGCGAGTCGTGGGCATACGGGTGCCACGCGACGATAACCAGGCTGTCGCCGTATATCGTCCTCGCGAGGCTGTCGAGCGCTTGCGCCGCAAGCGCGCAGTTTCCTCAGCCGGTCTCGCTGACCAGTTCAGCCAGAACCCGGCGGTTGGTCGCCTGAGGCGGTACGACCGGCGCCTCTGAGCAACTCAGCACGAGCGTCGCGAACACGAGAACCGCAGCCAGTGGTGCAGTCTTGCGAATCATGAAGGTAATCTTAGAAGCGTATACACGCGCTGTCAAATAGCGCTATCTCCTACTATTATATACCCCAGACGGGCCCGGGATATTCCGGGCCGGCCTGCGCCACCGCGACTGTGCTGGCGAGCCACAGCACTCGTATTGACAAGCAGGCAGGGGGGGGTATAATCCCGTCAGTCAAGGATATAGAGATGCTTCTGTTCTGTTCTGTTCTGTTCTGTTCTACGTGGCATTGCCTTGCGCGCAGGACAGAGAGCTTCCGTAACACCAACTCCGTCAATAGGTCAGGTGAAGTGATCGCAGGCCTGCCTGCGCCTCGGGGCGTCGGGCTCGCCCTGAGGTCTGAATTGCCCTAAACCCGAGCTCAATTGTGGAATGAAGCATAGCCCGTTCGGGGGTATGCGGCGTGGGCCGACCCAAAGCCGGCTCGCGCGTGGAAGCTAACTTAGCAGTGGAGGTTAAGAGATGAGCAGAATTCTACGCACTGCAGCAGCAGTGCTTCTCCTGATGGCCGTGGCGCAAGGCCCGGCCGGGGAGCACGTCTGGTCGAATTTCATCAGCCTTGGCGATAATGGCACTTCACCAAATCAGGGTCGCATGATTGAGTGGTGTCCGCCGCCATGGTGGTCACAAGCCCAAGTCCCGTGGGTCGAAGCGACATGGGTGAGCAACTCCAACGCCATGTTCTCTCACTCGACGGACAATGGGCTAACATGGGACGACCCGGGCGTCATGATCCCCAGCAATCATCCGTTCGGGACATTCCGTCCGGCACTCCGGACCGGCCCGGATGCGTCGGCCTGGGTGTGCAAGCGGGCATCCGATGAGGTCCCGCGTTGGTTGGAGTGCACTGTCGCGGCCTCTCCCCCCAACCCGTGGACTCTCTCAAATGTCGACTGGGGCGGAAGCCGGAAGTACCCGGTCGCTACCGCTCTCTCAACTACGAGCGGTGCGCCGATGGTCTATATGGTTACGACCTATTGGGCCGAGGGCGACGGTCAGGCCCGACTCGTCTTCTGGGCCTTTGACAACACCGTGCCTTGGGCTACAGTGTATCATACGATGCCTTTGGCGACCTGTAATTCGGACTTTGACTTCCAGGCATCCATCGACTACACGCCCGGCGACAAAGTGCATGTTGTCTACCGTGACCCCGACGGTGCTGTTCAGTACTTCACTTGGGCGTCCGCGCTCACGCCAGCCCAAATCCGGGCACACGTTCCCCCGATTTGGTCAGGGCCTTATCGGGTGTCGCAGCTGAACACGACCCAAGAGCCTGGCTCGCACCCGTTCGTTGATGCAGACGGCGAGAACGTCTTCTGCGTCTGGCGCGGCGTGAACGAGAACCACCAGAACATCGGTGAGATATACAAGGCCCAGCACAACCTGCTTTGGCCGCCGCAGCAATGGTTAGGCTGGCAGGTCACCTTCTCCACAGGCCTCGAGTCCGACTACCCGCAGTGCTACACAAGTACTACAGTAACATGGCAGGAGGAGATGCCTGCGGGCAACACGGAGATCTTCGGGCAGGTGCCCGGGATGACCGAGTGCATCAGCAACGCACCGGGGTACATGAACTGGTGGCCGCAGGCCTCCGTCAAGAATCCTGTGCCGCCGTACGACCCCTGGGTCATTCACTGCCATACTCTCTGGTCTCAGGAGAAAATCACCAACGGCGCACAGTCCATCCACTATAAGCTCTACGACTTCATACCTCACGATGACGCCGGTCTCGAGTACCCAACCTACCTCAGGCCGACTCTCGGTCAACCCAAGGCGTCGTCGTACTGCCTGGGACGTGACGGATACGTTGATTACGGCAACAGTCAGGTGGACTTCGGAAAGTCCGGTCTGGCTTACGACCTACCGTATCTGGACCCGGCCCGCGACTACCTCGCGCAGTTCACGCTGTTCAACGGCGAGTCGTTGCCGATAACGCAGTCCATCAAACTGGGCGGTTTCGCGGTGGCCGAGAAGACGCTTCGACCCGGTATCTGTGAGACGCTCTTCGCGTACATTCCTCGTGCCGCGTACAAGGGTACACATGCCAGACTCGAAGTAACTCGATTGTCCGGGCCGTTCGCCTGTCTGGCCAAGGACGTCAGAATCTACGAGACGTATCGGGTTCAGGAGCGAGACGGCGCTCTGGCGCAGACAGGTCCGGCAGCGCCAGGACGTCCATGTGCACAGCCGAATCCCTTCAACTCTCGGACCATGATTACGCTTGACGGCGCGTCACCGGGTAGCTTGCTCAGGGTCTACGATGCGAGCGGCCGGCTTGTCCGCAGCCTGCGCGCTGAGGGCAGGCCGGGCCTAGGATGCGCCGCGGTCTGGGATGGAGCCGGTTCAGACGGCAGGGCGTTGCCCGCGGGTGTGTACACGTGCAGCTACGCCACTGGCTCGACAGCGTCATCGGTCAAGGTCATCCGGCAATAGCAGCGTACAAGAGACTGGGAGGGGCCCTGCCCCTCCCAGTCCTGCTCGCATTCCTGCTGCTGCAACCGGGCGAGGCACGCGCCGAACTGCGGCTGAAGCGCATCATGCACCTATTTCCCTCGGCCATGTCATTCCCGGAAGACTGCCACCCAATCGCCGACATGGACCACGACGGCCTGCTGGAGATGGCCTACAAGACCGGCCGCAACGACAGCATGACCACCAACCCAGAACGGTGGGAATACGGCCGGTTCCTGCCTTTCAACCGCTGGCGCCTCCTTTACGCGGATACGGTCGTCTGGCCGCCACCGAACGGCCTGCAACCGGCCTGTTTTACTCCGGCCGCGATGGGCGACGCGGACCACGATGGGTTGTCCGAGATTCTGGGCCACTGCTGTATATGGTTCACCGATTCCAGCGGCTTCCTTGGCGACACAGAGGTTCTCTGTACTATGGAGCAGCGGTCATCGTCCGGCCCGCCCGACAGTATCACGTGGCTCTACTTCGTCTCCCGCAATGGGCCGACAGAGGTTACGCCCTACATGCCGGGACGCCTTGACCAAGACAGCCTTGATGACTTCCTGACCTGGACCGACTCGGTGGGGGGGCACGTCATGCTTGAGAACCGCGGTGACAATTCCTACGTTCACGCGTGGACGGCACCCGGGCGGATAGTAGAAGGGTGGTCACTAGCGTTCGGCGACTGCGACATGGATGGCCGCGTTGAGTTCATGGGCGGCTGGCTGAGTGGCAGGGTAGTCTTCTGGGAAACCACGGGTGACGATCAGTATCAATGCGTGTTCGAGGATACTGTGGACGAGCCGAATGCCGGCCACGACTGTTTCTTCGGTCGGGACGTGAACCGGAACGGCAAGCCGGAGTTCTTTCAAACCCTGGCGCGCTACATGGGCGGCCCGCTCGATTCTTGGACTCTTTACCTGTTCATGTGGGAAGCAGTGGCGGACAACCGTTACGCGCGCACCTGCGTTGATTCGGTGCTGGTGACATGCACCCTTCCCTGCGGCCAGAGCGCGTGTGGGGACCTGGACGGCGACGGAGTTGAGGAACTCGTATGGAACACAGTCACGGACGTCGCAATATACAGGGCCTCGCCAAGCGGAATCCTTCGCCGTGTCGGCTCTTGGTACAACAGCCACGACCCAAGCCACCAGTTCCCGGTCAACGTGAACATCGCCGATGTCAACTATGACGGGTACAATGAGGTCCTGATTGGCTGCCGATGCCAGATATCGGTCATTGAGGTCGAGGCGATACGGGTGCTGGCACCGAACCGCCGGGCGACGTACCAGCCCGGGGACACGTGCCGCGTCAGTTGGCAGACGTACAGCCCGCCCCGGTGCGATTCGGTGTCGCTGTTCCTGCGTAGGGACACGACATATCAACTGGACACGATTGCCCATGGTCTGACTCCTGACGATACGCCCTACGTTTGGGTCGTGCCCAACATCCGCGCCGATTCCGCTTACGTGATGGCCATCGCCTATGGGCCGGGCTGGCAGTACG
>CAIVTL010000511.1 GCA_903908785.1 Caldifarciminota bacterium
CAGCTTGAGCAAGGTGGTGGCCTGCTGCATCTGCTGCTGCGGATCATGGAAATCCCGATTGTGGAACAGCATCATCTCACGCACCATTACCCGTGAATAACATCCTGGAAATGTGTTGTAACTGACATAGGCAATTCCCTGGGGTTGCAGGCTGCCTTTGCAGATGGCCAGGATCTGATCACGAACCCCCGGCGAACCTGTGGGTATTACAGCCGGAGAAGGTGTGGGTGGCCCCGCAACTCAAATGACTCTTTCTGGGTTACGAGTTGCGAGTCGCGGGCAGTGCTCAAGTGCTCTAGTGCACGAGTGCTCTAGAGCTCCATGGCGGGTATCAGCTTGTCCACTGCTTCGATGAATGTCCCTGCTTGTTCGAGCATCTCCCGCAGTCGAACCGGATCGGGTTCCGCGAAATCCTTGTAGTCGCTTTCGGAGCGCATGTCAAAGGCCGAGGCAAGCTGGTGCGCCAGATGGCGCGGAAACGTTCCGGGGCGAACGAAGTGTTCATGGAGTAGAGAAATGACACCGGAATGGCGGGATGAGCTGAGGTCACGGGTGGCAAGCAGCGCCGTCGCCGCGTAGAACATCGCGTAGTAGATGCGGTTTGAGGCTTCATTCCAACGCTCTTCGCGAAGGGCGGCGTCCGCATCGGTCAAGGCCTCGCGGGCCCGGCCCATGCGGTAGCGGATCAGGTCCTGCTTTATGTCGCTCAAACCGGCACGCCCTCGCGCTCGACGTTCTGGTAGAACGGCGTAATCCGGGTGCGACCGGAGGTGAACTCGGCCAATGAGTAGAGGATTGGAGAGATGACGACATGATGGTCGATGCTCAGGTCGCAGCAGAGGACGGACACCTGCTTGCGGATTTCCCGGTTGAGTTCCTCCAGCACGATCAGAACGTCAATGTCGGACTCGGGGTCGGAGTCGCCTCGCGCCTTGGAGCCGAAAAGACGCAGTTCGATGAGCCGGAAGTCGCGGGTGAGAGCCTCCTTGAGCTTCCGGAGCGCTTCGAGTTCGTTGGGTTTCAGGTCCGGCATTGAGCTAGAATAGCAGACAGGAGAAGAGAGTCAAGAGCGGATGATTTCAGATTGCAGGTTGCAGATTGCAGGCTGCAAATTGGCCGGACTGCGGTGAACGGTGCACGGTGCGCGGTTCACGAGTTGCGAGAAGCGAGAAGCTAGAAGTGCCCTGAACCTGGAACCTGAAACCAGGAATTTGGAACCAAGAACCAGTAGCCACACCCCGCGCGCATCAGATTCTAGATTCTAGATTGCAGATTTTGGATTGAGGGTCTTACACTCAGGAGCCAAGTCGCGCGGTTCATTATAATGAACCCGCGGCCGGCGGACGCGGACGGTTCAGACAGACGACTAGAGGACGCGGAGAAATTCGTCGGGCGTGACTCCGGCTTGCCTCAGTATGCTCCGGAGCGTGCCAATGGCAATCACGCGATGCGCCGGGAGACGACACAGCCGATGGAACCCTCGAACGTCGTCTTCTTCATGATGATGTGGCTTGCACGCTGACGCACCCGAACAAACCCGAGCCGCTCCAGCGCCTTGACCGCCTGCTCCCCGGAGACCCGGCGGAGCTCAGGCACTGACCACCTCGAAGGTGGTCAGCAGTGGTCTCGCCGGTTCCGGCTGTGGAAACTCCTCGAGATAGAACTCGGTCGCTTCTTTCAGGTTGGCGAGAGCTTCGTCGATCGTGCTGCCCTGGCTCACAGTCCCGGCCTCCGGGCAGTCGGCAACGTACAGATCCTCTTCTTTGTGAATGACTGCGGTGAAAGTGCGTCGGGTCATGTGTATCATTATGGGGCCGGATGACAGGTAGGTCAAGGTGCGTGAGGTGCCCAAGAATCGACATAGGAGTTAACCATAGAGATAGTCCGGAGGGAGAATGTCCCCGTATGCTCGACACACTGGGCGTCTTGGCGGTTCAATGTCGGATTCAGAACGCGGCTGCGCCGCGAGTTTCCAGTTTCCAGTTCCCAGTTTCCAGTAGCAGCCAAGTACCACGAACCACAAACCATGAACCCAGAACCTTTCCTTCCAGCCCAAGTCACGCGGTTCACTATAATGAACCCGAGTTCGCTGGCCCGCCAGGAGCGGGAAATCCTAAACTCCAAACTCTAAACCCCACGCGCTGCGCGCGAGTCACGAGAGGCGAGTTGCGGGTTGCGAGTTGCGGAACGGGAAGGATGAACGAGGAAGGCGCGTGCGTCAGCCGGCGGATGGCGTAGCGTCCGGTGTCCGTAGAATGTACTTCTTGTGTGGGTCTCTGGGGTCGGTGCCGAGTTCGGCCATGATGCCTCTATCGACAAGGGTCCGGAGTCGAGCACGGGCGGTGCGGTCGGACGTTCGCCATAGTTTGGCCGCGTCTTTGGTGGAGATCGCCCCGGTCTCGCGCAGGTGCTCCCGGAGTCGGCTCTGCCAGGCGGGCACGACTGTCTTCGGCACGACCTCGTTGAACACAGTCACCCGAAAGTGAGCGCCCACTTCCTCGAACCGCGGGGCCCTGATATCCTGACGCCTGCATTCGGCCAGCATACGGCCGATGCCTGAGCCCCACTGCTCAATCAGCCCGAGCTCACGGAACGTGCGCCCGATGACGCGGTTTCGGAGCTTCGACACGCCGGCCATAGCCGCCTCCAGCGTCAACCCAAACGGTAATCCGCCCGGATTGGTGAACTCGATGCGGTCGTCGAACACCGCGACCTGGATTGATGTGCCGCCGGACGAGTAATCGGCATGGACCACGGCGTTTGTCACCGCCTCACGGATGACCGCTGTCGGATACTCCGGGGTCGTCTTTCGGTGGAGCCTGCCGATTTCGGCCCGCTGCAGTGTGTGCCGCTCGATGAAGACCAGGGCGTTGTCAACCGCCCGAGGCAGGTACTCGTCGATTTCGGCCTGGTCCAGGAACCTCGTCCGGTCGGTTCCGGCAAAGCGGGCACAGCGAATAACCGCGTCCGGGAACCACTCGCGTCGGGTCCTGCCGAACAGCAGGAGCGCGCCGTTGGTCGGTACGGCGCGGCCGTGGTAGTCGGCGAGCAGGCCGAGCGTACGGTGCGTCGTCCGGCCGGCCGACCGGCCCCGCCCGGAGAGGAACTCGGAAGCAGCTCGGAAGTCCACCGCTTCCGAGCTGACGTCGGGTCCAAGAACCGAGAGGCGGAAAGTGCTCAAGTGGTCCAGTGATCTAGTGGCGAGAGGCGAGAGGCGAGAGGCGAGTTGCGAGTTGCGGGTTACGAGTTGCGGAGAGTGCTCTAGTGCTCAAGTGGTCCAGTGGTCTAGTGACGAAGAGCGGGGTAGTTTGCAGGGGCGAGAGGCGAGAGCGGAAGGAGGAAGGATGAAGAGGGAAGAACGAAGAACGAGGAGAGCGGGGCGATGTCAGATGTTAGATGTAAGATGAGAGATGTAGGATGAGAGAAGTTTTCCGGCGGCTCGCGGGCGCGGGTGCTTTTTCTTGACATCCTGCCTGGCCTTGGCATTATGCTAACACGGTTACAGCACTCGTTCCCGTGGAGGCAGTCGAATTCGGTGACCCGCCGAGCTACCGATCGAGAGCGCGCCGTACCTGCGGCGCCGGTGAAACGGAAAATTGTGGGTGGTCGAATACTCTGCAAAGATGGGAGACGTTTGTGCGGTCGCAGTTCAGGATCGAGGTAAAGGCAAAGGTAAAGGTAAAGGCAGGGCAGAACGGGTGAGTTGCTCTCTACCTCTATCTGCACCTGTACCTATTCTGCAGGTCAAGGTCGAGATGAGGAGACCGGATGAGTTTCGACTCTCAACCTGAACCTAAACCTTTCCTTGCGGCAGGTAAAGGTAGAGGTAAAGGTAAAGGCGTGGGAG
>CAIVTL010000512.1 GCA_903908785.1 Caldifarciminota bacterium
CTGCTCCGCTACGACACCGCCGGCTACTTCTGCCACAACAAAGTCTCGGCCTGGGCATACAAGGCCGCAGACTCAACCGGCCGCTGCGCGTTACTTGGCACCCACCCTGAAGGCTGGCCCTACGGCGAATGGCTGCACCTCACCGAAGCCGTGTTCCGCTACGCGCTCGACGGGCTCGGCTCGCCCCGCCTCAAAGCCGGGCTGGCGAATGGAGTCACGCGGCAGATGAACCAGCGCTGGCGTGGGGACCCGACCTTTGCCTGTATCGGCGACAAGCAATATCACCACTTCATCTGCGACCTCTTGCCCGGCGACGGCGACCTCTCGGTCACGGTCGCGACCAACGACTCGCTCCAGCTCAATCTCTATCTCGAACGCGACACCTTTGCGTACCGCAGCACCGCCGACTACATTGATACCTCGCCCGGCGCACGCAAGACCATTCTCGTACCCACTCCCGAACCCGGCCGCTGGTACATCGGCGTCGAACTGGCGAACACGGTGACGACCTACGGCGACAGTTGCTTCCTCTACAACGATTCGCTCCACGTCCTCAACGGCGTCCCCTACGACATCACCGCAACTTGGGACACCTCAGGCGCAATTGCCGAAGGAAGGTCGACGGCTAGCGGCTCACGGCTGACGGCCGCAACCATCATCCGCAACCGCCTCGTCATTCTGCAATCTGCAATCTACAATCTGAAATCTGAAATCACCCTCGTAGACGCCTCCGGCCGCAAGATCCTTGACCTGCACCCCGGCGCGAATGACGTGAGCCGGCTGGCACGCGGCGTCTATTTCGTCAGGGCTGTAGGCCGTGAGCTGTCAACCGCAGGCTGTCATAAGGTCGTTCTGACCGAGTAGCAGACCAAATCGACCATCCGGTCGTGCCCCGCTCTGCCCTGGTGTTTTGGGTTCGGAGTTTGGGGTTTGAGATTTGGGATTTGTGGTTTCCCGCATCCTGTGCGGACGTCATGCCGCGCCTTGACATCGCTCCGTAATAGGTGACTGTGGGGCTGTTGAAAAAGTGCCTATTGGCTCCTCGTTGACCAAACTGGCAGAAAGTCGTCAGTGTAAGTGGTGCTACTGCGGCAGTTGCGGACGGCCGTTTCTGGGTCAGGCTTCGGGCTGGCCCCAAGGTGGGGTTTTTCAACAGCCCCACAGTCCCTAATTCTCCCCACTTCAACATTGACGCCGGTGTAGTCTGGGACACGGTGTGCAAGGACATTCGCCCGCTGATTGCGGCACTTGAGACCGTTCTGGAGCCCGAGCAGTAACCGCAGCCCCACGCCCCGGGGCACAATCCGGAGGCCCCGAGGCACAACGGTCATGCTCCCTTCGCCCAGCGCGATTCGGTCATGTCACAGGCGAACCGTTGCGTCGGCAACCGACCAGGTGCGCGCCATCTCTATCCGCTGGAAGATAACCTCCAAACGCCGCCGCCATCATCACATGGAGAGTCTCTGAGCGAGACGCGGCAACCAACCCCGAACCACCGATGAAGCACGACAAGCAGACGGCATAACACATTGGAAATCAGCATGACAGCACGTCCAACTCAGCACCTGAATCAGGACTCACCATTTGACACCCCCAGTGACTCCCCCAGTCACTCCGGGAGCAACCCCAGCCGTGACTTGTCAAGTGACTCGACAAGTGAACTCACCGGTGAATTGAGCAGTGATTTGGCGTTTGAAGTGGGTACTCAGTTGCAGGTTGAAGTGCCGATTGAGTCGAGAACTGAAGTATGGAGTGAATTGTCGATTGACTTGACACGTGGAATGCCGGTTGAGTGGTCGATTGACATGCCGACTGAGTGGTGGATTGAGTTGTGGACTGAAGTGCCGAGCAAAGTGACGAGTGAACTGCCTAGTGAAGTGCCGATTCCAAAGATGAGTGCTGGGTTTGGCTGCGAGTCGGGGCGCGAGCGCGTGAGCAAACTGCCGGCTGCTGCTGGTCGCGAGCGCGGCGGACTGCTGAGCCTCGTGCAGCATCGCAATGAAGGGAAAGCGGCAATCCGCAACGC
This sequence comes from Caldifarciminota bacterium, assembly GCA_903908785.1. Taxonomy (GTDB): domain Bacteria; phylum Hydrothermota; class Tepidihabitantia; order Tepidihabitantales; family Tepidihabitantaceae; genus UBA2258. The sequence goes on from CAIVTL010000512.1 coordinate 2,027, forward strand.
GGGTTACGTTCAGTGGGCCGAGGGCCGAGGCCTATGCCTCTGCTATCGACCGAGTGCTGGCCGGGACTGGCGCGGCGCAAGCTTCCGCCCAGTCCCAATGAGTTGTCGCTGCGGTCAGAGCCGCACTGAGAGTCGCCGTCCAAGCCGCTCTGAACGGCGCTTTGCGGGTCGCCCTGGAAGTTGCTTTCGGAGCAGCCCTCAGCGCGGTCTTGTGGTTCACGCTTGAGAGTCGGAGTTCAACCGTGGCGCGACAGGTGTCGAGCGTACCCGGCTATCGTAGCAGGACCACGCTTCGGGTCGTGGCCCAGCCGCGGCCGGCGAACCGGATGACGTAGGTCCCGGCGGGAAGCTCGCGGCCGGCGTCGTCCAATCCGTTCCATACCAAGGCGCGGACTCCGCCCGGCTCCCGACGGTCAAGCAGCGTCCTGACCCTGCCACCGCGGACGTCGTAGACTGAGAGCGTCACCGCGCCGGACTCAGGCAGGCCATAGCGAATCAGGACTCTCCCCCGCGCCGGGTTGGAACCGGCTGAGAGGTCGCCGACGAGGTCGATGAATGGCTCGGCGACCGCGACCGGCGGCAGGCGGACTTCAACGGTCTCCATCGTCGGGTGGTGCCGGATAGAGTCGCCGTAGGCGTAGGCGAAGTTCCACGCACTGGAATCGCCGTGAAGGTAGCGCTCGAAATACGCGGTCATGTGGCGGCGGGCAATCATCTGCTGGGTGCCACGCGTTATTGTCGCGGTGCCGCCATTCTCCCAGAAGTACGAGTAGTCCATGTAGTAGCCGTGGTTCGCCCCGCGGATGACCGCGAAGGTGCCGGGCGGGGGCGCGTCAGCCCAGAACGCGGAGCGGACGTTGTGCCACGGCGCGATGTTGTCAACGCTGCCCGGCAGCAGCTGCTTGGGGAGCAGCAGGTGCTGCGAGTGAGTCGACGGCGTGGTCTGCGGGCTTGCCAGCGCAACGACCGCTCGCAGGGTATCGTACAGCCCGAACGTATCCGCGGCCAGCAGCGAGAGACTCCCGCCCATCGAGTGGCCGGTGAAACCCCAGTTCCACCGGTCGAGCACACCGTAGAGGTGGTCGCTGCTCACCGTATCGAGCGCGGACGTGAACCGCGCCGCGTCCACCATCAGTTGCGCACGCTTATCGTGCTCCGGGTTGATAATCGGGTTCGAGATGGTCGGCAGCACGGTAACGTATCCCCAGCTTGCCAGGTGCTCGGCATAGCTGTAGTAGCGGTCGATGCCCATCTGCCAGCCGTGACCGAACACGACTATCGGCGCTGGTATCGCGGACCGGGGGAACGCGCCGCTCGAATCCGGGAAGTAGATGCGCGACCCGGCCATCACTCCAGTTGTGCCCGGAATGCCCTCGGTCCGGAAGTCCCATCCGTATCTACCCGGCCCCGAGTAGTCGGGCGTCTGTGCCGCTGCCGTCGCCAGCAGCGCAAAGACCAGCACGAAGTTGCGTACCATCTATCTAATACAGACTACGCGACGCGGCCTCGAGGTTCTGGTTCCGTCGGAGACAAAGTGCACGCCCGGGGCCAGCGCCCGTACGTCATTCGTGCCGGGCTTCAGGTCCAGCGCCTTGCGTCCGCTGATATCCAGCAACTCGCTTCTCGCCTCTCGCCTCTGGCAGGAACAGCACGC
>CAIVTL010000513.1 GCA_903908785.1 Caldifarciminota bacterium
CGGGTACCCGACGTCCTTAACATCGCGGCCCTTGGGGCTGGTGGTCGTGACCTGGCCCGGCATCGTGGTCGGCGCCATCTGGCCGCCGGTCATGCCGTAGATAGCATTGTTGACGAAGACCACGGTGAACTTCTCACCCCGGTTGGCGGCGTGGACTATTTCGGCCATCCCGATTGAGGCGAGGTCGCCGTCGCCCTGGTAGGTGAACGCGATAAGGTCCGATCGCGCCCGCTTGATGCCGGTGGCCAGGGCCGGGGCCCGGCCGTGGGCCGCCTGCTGGAAGTCCATGTTGAAGTAGTTGAACGCGAGGACCGCGCAGCCGACCGGGGCGACGCCCACGGTCCGCTCGCGCAGCCCCAGTTCGTCAATCACCTCGGCCACAAGCCGATGGATAATGCCGTGGGTGCAGCCCGGGCAGTAGTGGGTTGTAGCCTCCGTCAGGGATTCGGGTCGCTTGAACAGGGTCTTCATGACTTGCCTCCATTGAGGTGGGACTTGACCGCGGCGACGACTTCCTCCGGTGACGGCACGATGCCGCCGGATCGTCCGAAGAAGTGCACCGGCTTATCATGCCCCATAGCGCTCCGCACGTCGTCGACCATCTGGCCCATCGACATCTCGACCGACAGCAGAAACTCGGCCTTACGCCCCAGTTCCAGTACCTTCTCGTCCGGGAATGGGAATAACGTTATCGGCCGCAGCAGCGCCGCGACAATCCCCTGCCCGGCAAGCTGCGCAATCGCGGTCTTACAGATACGGGCGGTCGTGCCGTAGGCCACGAGTAGCACCCGGTACGGTCGGTCCGTGCTGTACTCCTCGAACCTGACCTCTTCCTGCTTCATCTTCTCATACTTCGCGGCCAGCGTAATGTTGAGCTGCTCCTCGACCGCCGCGTCGAGATGGAGCGAGTTGACCACGTTGGGCTTGCGGCCTTTGGCGCCTGTCGTGGCCCAGTCTTTGGGCGGCAGCGGCGGAAACGGCAACTCCTTGAATTCGACCGGTTCCATCATCTGGCCAATCATCCCGTCGCCGACGACCAGCACCGGGCCGCGATAGCGGTCGGCCCGGTCGAACGCGAGCGGCATCAGGTCCACTGCCTCCTGCACCGAAGACGGAGCCAGCACCAGGCACCGGTAATCGCCGTGCCCCCCGCTCTTCACCGCCTGCCGGTAGTCGCCCTGCGAGGGCAGAATCCCGCCCAGTCCCGGGCCGGCCCGCACGATGTTTACAATCACGCACGGCACCTCGGCCGCGGCGAGGTAACTGATTCCCTCCATCATCAGGCTGATGCCCGGGCTGGACGACGTGGTCCACGCCCGGGCCCCGGTCCCGGCCGCGCCGTACACCATGTTCGCGACCGCGACCTCGCTCTCGGCCTGCAGGAACGCGCCGCCGACCTCAGGCATCCGACGGGACAGGTACTCGGCCACTTCGGATTGCGGGGTCAGCGGGTAGCAGAAATAGCACAGCCCGCCGGCCCGGATTGCCGATTCGGCAATCGCCTCGTTGCCCTTCATCAATACTTTTTCCATCTGCTCGCTCCTCCTACGCCGCGTCTTCCTGCGCTATGCCGATTGCCACATCCGGGCACATGAACGCGCAGAAGCGGCAGCCGATGCAGGCGGGCTGGTCCACGACCTGGGAGTAGAAATAGCCCTTGTCGTTAATCTCCTTGGACATTGCCAGCACCTGC
>CAIVTL010000514.1 GCA_903908785.1 Caldifarciminota bacterium
ACCTGCTACTCAGCGCCTGCTATCTCGTCGAGCGGACGCGGATTGGCGGCTTTCATCAGGCCTACGAACGACTGCGGCGCGGGCGGCCCGATTTCAGGTATCTACTGAGCGGCCCCTGGCCGCCGTACAATTTCATCGTGATGCCTTCGCAAGCAGCTGTTGTCCGGCCAGGACCGTGCAATGCGTGAAGGGATGTCCAATGAATCGAACTATCGAGACTGACACGCCGGAGCTCTTTACCGCCGAGTTGGAGCGGGTGGAGAACGTTCTTCCATCGAGGATCGTGGCCGACCCGAAGAACGTCGAGAAAGGACTGGCCAAGCTGGTACTGACCCTGGTGGAACTCATCCGCCAGCTCATGGAGCGGCAGGCGATCCGGCGGATGGAAGCCGGGTCTCTTACGGACGGCGAAATCGAACGTGTCGGGGAAACGCTGATGAAACTCGAAGCCAAGATGCAGGAGTTGAAGGGTGTCTTCGGCCTAGATGACGAGGAACTTAACCTGAACCTTGGGCCCTTAGGAAATCTGATGTAACCGGGGAGATATGAACGAACACCAAACTTTCGATTGCAGTATGCTGGGCAAGCTCAACCCTGAACTGGAGGAGCTGACTGCACAACTGGACGCGGCCGGGGACGCCGTCGAGAAAGTCCGGTTGGCCGGGGAATTGGAGCAGGAGGTGGATACACTACTGGACTGCCCGAACCATCAAGCCAGCCGCATGGAATGCCAAAACTGCCGTTTGATTGCCGGGCTGCGGAAACAGGCGACCCGGCTTGTCCAGGCGGCCGCCCGACTCAGCCGGGCAAGGAGCAACGTCGGACGCAGCCAGGCGAGGGCCGGCCGATGAGCGGCAGGGAACTCACCCATGCCACCTCGGGAAGCAGTCTTGCCGACATCCTCGAGCGGGTCCTGGACAAGGGCATCGTCATCGCCGGCGACATCAAGATTTCACTGGCTGACGTTGAACTGCTCAACATCAAGATTCGCCTGATCGTCGCATCGGTTGACAAAGCCAAGGAGATGGGAATAAACTGGTGGGAGACCGACCCCAACCTGTCCAGCAAGGCGGCAGCGGCGGAGAAAGAACATGTCGGACTGCAGAAGCGCGTCGAAGAACTGGAAGCACGCCTGCCCCAGGCTCTTTGCCCGGCCGGGTAGACCAATGGCCGAATGCCAACGGCGCTTTCCGCGGTGGAGCACGGTCGCAACCGGTGCGTGCTTTCACAGGCTTGGTCTCTCTGCATGAGACAGCTCTACTACGTCCCGGTCATTCACACCAGCGCCGACCTCGGCTCGCTGGGTAAGACCGTCAGCGATCGGGGCGAGGCCAGCCTCGGCGTCGAGCCCTGGCAGGAGCACCTGCGGGTGGTCAACGGCTTCTGGGACGCAATCGCACGCTACTTCCGGTCGCTTGACGTCGCGGGCATGAAGTTGTACCAGGACGGGATGGTCGCAGAAGGCGACCTCGGCGTGACAATTGTGGCCGCCGGGGCTGCCGCGGGCAGCAAGAACTACCTGCTCGTGCAGGACTTGATGAAGCGCGAGGCAATTCTGGTCAAGACCGAGGACTTCCATCTGGTCAAGGAAGAGCTGGACCGCTTGGTCCAGGTAACCAGTGCGCAGTCGGCTACGCAGAAGCTCGTCGCGCTCGCGAAATACCGCATGGTTCGTGACCGGCTCCTGCAGAAGCGCGACCGGTTCATCGCGGCAAGGATTGCCGCATCGCTGGCGCCCGGCGAGACCGGGATCCTGTTCATCGGAGCCTACCATCGCGTGCGGACCGAGCTACAGAAAGACATCATGGTGCGTGAAGTCAAAGAGACGTCAAAGGTAAAGGAATACCACAATCTCGTCCGCTTTGGCGACCGGCGACGGTCGCGTATCGAAGCGCTAGGTCGCTACCTTGTGGCGGAGATAGCCTGACTTCCAGGGTTCAGGCAGGGCGTGTCCTCCCGCCTGAAAGGATGAATGCATGGGACTGAACGTCTGGGTTCTGATCCTGCTCGCCATTGCGCTTAGCGGGGCCGTCGGGTACATCGTCGGACAGAGTCGAGTCTGGAAGAATTCGTCGGAGAGAATATACACACTGAGGCGCGCGTATGAGGAACGGCTCAGGGCACCGGCCGCCGACGCCTCCGGTTCAGGGTCGTCACGACCTTCCACGTCAGCGCGCAGGTTGGGGCCGGCGCGGTGAGATGACTGTCAACCTTCACTCCCCGGTCGTCCCGGCCCGAGTAGTTCTACTGATTCTCACGCTGTGCGGGCTTGCGGCCATGCTCTTGCTCCGGCCCTTCAGCCTCCCCGCCTCGGCCGCCTTTGTGCTGCCGTCCGCACTATATCTTGGCGAGCACAGTCCCTGGAATCTCTCCCCCGCGCGGCCGCTGGAATCAGAGCTGAAGCTCGGTCTGGTCAAGGGGCATCTGCTCGGGAGTTTCCGCGTCACGTTCTACTGGTTAGTGCAGGAAGATCGGTATCCGGGCGAAAGGACGGTTCCACTCTATGCTCTTGGCGGCGAACTGCTGGGATACTTCAC
>CAIVTL010000515.1 GCA_903908785.1 Caldifarciminota bacterium
CCGAAGTCCACAGTCCACAGTCCACAGTCCACATTCCAAAGTCCCCGGAGGCCCGATGAACATCCTCGTCTGCGGTGTCGGCGGACAGGGCGTCCTCCTCTTCTCGGACATCATCTCCAATCTCGCCCTGGGCGCCGGCCTCGACGTCAAGAAGTCCGAAGTCCACGGCATGGCCCAGCGCGGCGGGAGCGTCACCAGCCACATCCGATACGGGACCAGGGTCTTCTCCCCGCTCATCGAAGAAGGAACCGCCGACATGGTGGTCGCATTCGAGAGACTTGAGGCACTGCGCTACGTCCACATGCTCCGGCCCACCGGCAGACTGCTCTACGACCCGCACCGGATTGACCCGCTGCCGGTGTCGAGCGGCATGGTCGAGCGCCCGGCTGATGAGCGACTCGACGAGCGGCTGGCGGCCCGCGCGCCTAACCGGCGGGCCATTCCCGCGTTTGCGACCGCGCTCGCGCTCGGCTCGGCCCGGGTCCAGAACACGGTGATGCTCGGGGCGGTGTCCACCCGCCTGGAATTCCCGGCAGACGCCGTCCGTGGGGCAATCATGAGCCTGGTCAAGCCCCAGGCCCTCGAACTGAACCTCAAGGCCTTTGCCGCGGGTCAGGCGCTCGGCATCAACGCGTAGGCGCGCGAACAGGTCGCGCTATGGCCGATTGACGATTGCCGAGTGTCGATTGCCCGAACCGCGGGCTGCCAGGTAGAGAACTCCCAGACTCAGGAAATCCGGCTTCCGGCCCTCAGTTCTGACTTCACGATTCTGACTTCTACGTCCCGACTTGTCCGCGACTAGAAGAACCGGGGCGGTATTCCCGCCCCGGTATTCCGGTGAGTGTCCGAAGTTCCGCCGCTAGTAGCGGTAGTACATGTCGATAGAGCACTCATCCACGTAGCGCTCGACTGTCGAGGCCCCGCGCGTCACCTTCAGGCGCCAGTCGCCCTTGGCCGCCTCACCCTTGACCGCAGGTATCTGGAGGTCGTCAACGTCGGGTTCGCCGTTCAGGCCGTCGAAGATGAGCACCTCGGTCCCGCCCGGGGACACAACCCAGACCCTGAAGTTCTCGTACTCTCCGTCCGGCTCGAGGTCGGTGGAAACGAACATCGAGTCAATCAGCGCGCCGTTCGGCATCGGGTCTTCGAGTACAAACGGAACGTAGGTCGTGGCGTCAGTCGGCAGGTATGTGGAATCCGAAGTGAACCCCTGCATGTCGCCTGCGTGCCAGACCTGGTATGCGGTCAGGCTCTTGTCCATCGTACCAACGCCCTCGCGACCGTCGCTGGCGGAAACCGTCACGGCGTAGCTGCCCTCGGTGCTCGGCGCGGTCCAGACTACGCTGGTGCCGGTCGTGGCCGAAAGCGTTCCGCCGGTGGCCTGCCAGGCGAATGTCAACGGGTCATTGTCTTGGTCGGTTGCCACGACGCTCAGATTGACAATCCCACCGAACTCCACGCGGTCCGAGGGTGTGGCGCTGACTGCTGTGATGACTGGGTCATGATTGGGCTGGTTGCAACCAGCCATCAGAACCAGGCCGCCCGCCATCAGGACCACGGCGAGCAGTGCGATTCGGTTTCGAACCATATTCTCCCTCCCTATGACGAAAGTACTTTCGTCCAACCTAGGTTTTGTAGCGGGGGAAGTATCAACGGTCGCCCAGTGGCGTCTGGGAAACCTGCGTAGATTATACTAAAGACACCGGGGTTTGTCAACAACCCCGGCGGCGACTCGGGCCAAATCAGGGAAGGAAAACGAACTCGGACGTCACCAGGAACGGCTGCGGGGCGGCCAGACCGCCCCGCAGCACGGAAACATCGGACTGCCGGACTAGTGCAGCAAAACCGCCTTGGTAGTCAGAGCGCGTCCTGCGGTTTCGAGCTTGTACAGGTACAAGCCTTGCGCCACGGTCCGGCCCAGGTCATCCCTGCCGTCCCAAGCCGAGGAATATCGGCCGGCGGGCGTCTGGCCATTGACCAGCGTCCGCACACACCGGCCGCCGGCGTCATAGACGCGCAGCCGGACAACGCCACCCGCCGGCAGTTGCCACGCAACCCGCGCCGCACCCCGGCTCGGGTTCGGCGCCAGCGCCATGGCCAGCCGGTCCGGGACCCGGCTCGCCCCATGCTCGGACTCGCTGATACCGGTGTTCGGCTGGTCGGTGGTGAACTTGATGGCGTGGCCCGCGGTCCACGGTGAGGCGCCGCGGGTGTAGGTGCCGTTGAACAGGTCGGTGATGCCGATGGCGTACGACGGGTCCTGAGTGCCGATGGTGGATGAGCCGGTCTGGTTGGCGGTGAGGTACTGGTAGGCGAATTCGCAGTTGCCGTCCGCGGCCCGCGTCGTGGTGTCGTAGAGGATTATTTCGTACCAGTCGAACGTCGAGCCGCTGACGTAGGACATCGAGTCCCACTGGACGACAAACCGGTGGTTGGCCGCGTCGTGGTAGTACCAGACGCCGTTGCTCGACGGCGGGTAGATGTCGTCCCAGTTGACCGCGAGCATCGGCGGAGCCGCGCCGTTGGGCAGGGAGGTGTTCGTCCAGTTCGAGAATGTGTTCGAGCCGGGCGCGATGAAGGCGTTGCTGCAGATGGAAATCTGCGTGTAGTTCTGGCCGTAGTAGCGGAACGGGCCGAAGCCCGGCGGCAGGCTAATCACCTGGGTTTCGTCGTCGCCCATGGTGAGCTCGGTGCCGACTCCGGCGATGTCAACCCAACTGAATACGGGGCTCTCAACGTAGCCGGTGTCGGTTTCGTCGTAGGCCCAGTACTGCGCCGGGGTGCGCGGGCCGTCCGGTATCGGGTCGACGGTTCGGATTTCACCGACCACGAGCGTGAACTGCAGGGTAACCGCGTACCCGCCGTCGCCGGTAACCTTCAGGGTGCAGGGCACCTGGGTCTCTTGCGGTATGCCGGCGTCGGCATGGAGGGTGAAGTGGTCGGCGCGGTTGACCGCGGTGGATTCGTGGGGAATCGTGCCGTAGATAGCGAGCGTGTCGGACACGGTCAGTCGGGAGTCGCCGGACCGAAGCACGGCCTGCACGCCCGTCGCGTTGCCGAGGCCGGCGTTGCCGAGCGTGACCTCCAGGTCCGCGGTTTCGCCCGGGTCGAGCTTGCCGTTGGGCCGGGACCCGGCCGAGTCCTTGACCGCCTTGTCAACGAACGCGATGAGCGGCGCGCCGACATGGAAGGTGACGTAGGAAACCCAGGTCGATTCATTCGCGTCCTTGCACACGAGCGAGCAGGGGATGGCATAGCCGTTGGGCAGGCCGGCGGCAACGGTCAGGGCGAACCCCTGGGAGTTGAACGCGCTGTCGCTGCCGTTGACGGTGCCGAACGACTTGATGGAGTCGCTGATGGTCGCGCCCGCGGTGTGGGTGATGAGCCGACCGTTGACGCCGGTAGCAGACTGCGTGCCGTAGTTCTTGACCCACATCGGGATTCTGAACGATTCGCCGGGGTTGATGATGGAGTCGCCGTTGCCGCCCGGCAGGGAGTCGGCTATGTAGTGCTTGAGGTAGCAGACGAACCGGCCGGAGGAGACGACCTGAATGGAGTCGAGATACGGGATGTTGTTGGCGCAGGTCACGGTCAGTTGCATCCAGCCGGGGGTGAGCGGCGAGACGTTGAGGGTGAGTTGTCCGTTCGCGGCGGTGAAGCCGCGGGCAAAGGTCTCACTGCCCTTGATGAGGCAGACCATCGCCGAGTCGACCGGGCCGTCCTGGCTGTTCACCGTGACGTTGACCGGGACGCCGGAACCGATGTTGATCGCGGTCGGTTTGGTCACGGACACGTGGAACGCCTTGCCCATCCATATAGGCACCGCCGGCTCGCCGAACAGGGTGCGCTCGTACGCTTCCCAGCGGTACTTGGAGGTGTCGGTGAGCACCGCGATGCGGGCGTGCCAGTAGTCCTTGCCGAATGAAAGCGCCTCGCCCTGGGTCAGCTTGCGGGCGCCGCGGTTGCCGATGAGGCCGTAGCAGATGGAGAAGTTGAACCACTCGGCCACGTCCACCCAGCCGTAGCGCGTGTTCATGTCCACACCGATGAACCCGGCGGGCGCGTGGAATGCCATGTTCTCGGCGATGCAGTCGCCGTTGGTATTACCGGCTTCGTCCCAGGCGCCGGTGTGGCAGCAGACGCCGGTGAACATGCTCATGCGGTTGGTGTTCGTGAGCGCGTTCATTATCGGGCTCGTGATATCGCCGCCCATGCCATAGACGTCAACCGCGCCGTGGGCGATAGCCACGGTGATGGGATAGCCGTGGTTGAGCGAGTCGCAATATCCCTGCACCGTCGGCGTGACCATGCCGCCCGACGCGTACATCTTCAGGTCGAACCACGGCGGGGAGGGCGTCGCGTTGGCGACCGAGTCGTTGTATTCGTTCGAGAACGTCACGTCGTTGCCGAGCAGGGTCTTGTTGAACCAGCCGGTGTCGGGCGTGAACTCGTAGCGGAACAGCTTGTTCAAGTAGTTGCTCAGTTCGGTGAAGCCGTTCAGGGTAATCATCCCGGAGTAGATGTCCGGCCAGAAGTCGACCGAGTCGCTGGTCTCGCCCCATACCGTGTCGCCGTCGGCGTTCCACGAACCGTCCAGGCACTCGAAGTACCAGTCGCACGGCAGGTGGTCCTCGCCGTACCCGGTCACGTTGACGCAGCCGCGGCGGAACTGCTTCGAGGGGAAGTCATTGCGGGCGAGGAAGACGAAGAGGGTGGACCAGGTCGTCTCCGCGTCCTTCAGGAAGTTGCGCATCTTCTCCGCGGTGTCCACGCCGGGATAGACTCCGCAGATTGACTCAATCGGTACGATAATCGAACGCCAGCCCTGGCGCGTGCGCCAGTCGCGCAGCCGGACGAGCGAGTCCTTGTACACGTTGGGGGTGAGGATGACGTGCTCGTAGGTGCCGGCCGGCAGCAGGGCCGAACCCAGGCTCTGCGTCTTGCGCGGCGGGGCAAACTTCGCGACGTCCTCAGGGTTCAGCACCAGCCGTCGCACTTCGGAGCCGTGTATGGAAATCTGCATGTCCGAGAACTTCGCCACGTGCTGCCGGTGCTCGGCGTAATTCACGGTCACGGTCATACGCGTAACCACGGACAGGGCCCGGTTGACCGGGTTGTAGCGCACCGGGTAGGCGAGGAAGCTCGCCAGCCGGTATCCCGCCTTGGTGCCTTCGTCAACGTACTGGGCGGGCTGGGCCGGGTACGCGGCGTCGACGGCGTAGAAGGCCGGGTCCGGCGCGACGAAGGGGAACTGCTTGGAGTCCTTCATCCACGCCTGCGGGTACTGGCCGGGCAGGACCAGCCAGGTTCCGCCGACCGGCTCTTCACGCAGGTCCGAGACCGAGAAGCCGGTGACCTGCGCGTCGGCCGGAATCGCGAACTGCGCGCACATGACCGGCAGTCGCGGCGCGCCGATTTTCTCGGTGAAGGAGAGGCCACGGTAGTTGACCGTGGCGTAGCCCTGCTCGGAGCCGAACTCAAGCGACGCGGCCGAGAAGCTGAGCGTCTGCTTTACGCTGCCGGCAAAGCCGAGCGAAAAGGCGAGGACCAGAGCGATGATGCTCAGGCGTTTCATAACTGATGCCTCCTTGAAGGGGTCTGGTTTTGGGCCTCACTGGTCCCGCAGCCGTGGTCGGCTGGGCGGGGTGCTATTAGAAACAACCTATCATTATTGGCCGCAGAGCCTGAGTGTCAACTTCGGACTTGCCGAGGGGCTGACACAGGCTGGCGTTCAGTGGATGGTTCCTGGCGGTGACCTGCTGCCCGGTCGCGCGGGCCGGGGAGAAGTGTTGCCGGCCCTCGCAAGCGAGGGCCGGCAATGATGAAGTGCTCCGCTATGGCGCTAGTGCTCGATAAGGCGCAGATTCGGCACCAGTTGGAACCAGGTCTGCACGTCGGCGATGCCCTGAAGAGTATCGACGTCGACCGTATGTGTCAAAACGAAGTGGCCGTCCTCAGTATGACCGGCGATGAGGATGGGCAACGAGTCGATAGTGCGGCTGTTCGTGTAGCGCGATTGGAAGTAACGGGGAAGCGGGTCATTCTCGGTCGCAGCGCTGTCGAGATACGCGAACTCGGTTATGTGCCAGTTCGCCGCCGGGACTCCACCGCCCGGGTCGGAGGGACCAAGGTAGGGGCTTGCCAGCGAGTAAAACGGCCCGGCGAAGCCCGGGGCAAAGTCGGTCACGTAGAAGTCGACCTGTTCGGCGCTGTCGACCACCGTCATGTCGTATAGTGTGACTTCGCCGGTCGTCCGGTTCCAGCCGTAGCCGGTATTCCCGTTTCCGTTCAACTCCGGAACCCACAGCAACCCGGTCTCTATCGGGGTCGTGCCCGGCGTCTCACTGGACGTGATCCGCGCGCTGTCGTACACCGCTGTGACTTCGTACTGGCCGGTCCGGCGGGCCGGGTCGTGGACGAATTCCAGCGACTGCGTGCCGCCCACCGAATCAAACAGGGCGGCGCCGGTCTCCCGGAAGGAGACAACGTATCGGCTCGGGACCGAATCGACCGGAGCCAACCACGTAATTTCGACCGTGCTGTCGGTGGCGGCGGCAAGCGCGAGGCCGTGCGGCTCG
>CAIVTL010000516.1 GCA_903908785.1 Caldifarciminota bacterium
CCGGCGTGGTCGTGTGCTTCAGTACCGAGTTGATGTCGTGGAACGAGCCCAGGCCGAGGAACGTCAGGCAATACTCCTTGCCGCCGTCACCGGTGGTCTGGCAGGTGATGGTCAGTTGCACGTCGGCCTCGGTGCGGTCACGGACGTAATTCACGAAGGTGACTTCGGTCTTGATGAAGTCAATATCCGACCACGTCTCGTCCTGGACATAGAGCCGGGGCGCGAGGTCGCGCCACGACGCATCAGGCTTCGTTGTGGTCGAGTCGGAGGACTCAGCCGAGGCGAGAGCGGTCAGCACCAGGCCGAGCGCCAGCACAGTTCGTATCATTCCTGCCTCCCTGCGTTAGTCCTGTCATCCGGAGTCTCCGGGACGTCCTGCTCATCTCAGTTCCCCAAGGCTGTCAGCCGTAAGCTGTCGGCTGTCAGCTATCGGGTGCGGTCACGGGAGAATGACGCGCGCCAGCCCCGCGGTCCCGCCGTTTAACTCGGCGACGTACCTGAGATTGCTGACCTCGGATGCGGGAATCAAGTCCTCCCACTGCCTGACCTTCGCCGTCGGGACGGACTGCTCGCTCCGGGCCTGGTGGTGGATTCGCCCGCGCGCATTCGCGCTCATGTTCCCGGGCATTACGTGGAGTTTCCGAAGTACCATTGTCATCGCGGCCATGTTGACCTCCTTTGCGGTCCTGTAAGACATGCCTCGCGCGTCGTTTCGGGCCTGGCCTCTGGTCGCATTTGGCGACCATGTGGTCGTCCGGGCGCTGTGGTCGAGGTGTGTCATGGCCAGCCTTATGCAGGGTTCGTGCCGGTGGCGAACTCTGTCGAGCTTCCGCAGGTTCGAGTCGGAAGTTGCCAACAATCAGGGAGTTACAACACGGGGCGAGTATTGCTCGCAGAACCCATGGTCCTGCAGGTTGGGATAAGTGTCGCTGCTCGGACACACCAGTGTCACAGTTGGGCGACAGGCGCGGGAACCGCCGCGCCGCGTCTAGTGTTGGAGGATGAGCTTCTGCGTTGCGGAGGCGGAGCCCGACTGGAGCTTGACGACGTAGACGCCCGGCGCCAAGGATGAAGTATGAAGGATGAAGGATGAACTGCGGACGGGTTGGGAGAGAACGAGGCGGCCCTGCGCGTCGTAGGCGCGCAGCGTCAGGGGCGAATGGCGAAGGGCGAATGGCGAAGGGCGAACTGTTGTCGCTCCGCGACACGGATTCGGCTCGCACGTGAGGGAGATGCGGGCAGCGGGTGACGCTGGCCCCGGTTCTTCCACGCCGACCAGCGCGTTGGTGGAGAACCAGATTTGGGCCTTGGGGTTGCGCATGTCCTGCCATGCGAGATAGGCGCGGCCGTCGTCGTCTACCGCGATGGTCGGGTCCCACTGCGCTATCGTCGGCAGGTTGCCGACTTCCTCGCGTTCGGACCAGGTTAGCCCGTGGTCCGTGGAATAGGCGTAGAAGGTGTTCCAAATCATGGTCTGGCGTTCGGCGAACATCAGGCCGATGTGCACCGTTCCCGACGGGTCAATCGCGAGCTTGGCCCCGTTGGTGAATGAGCTGTAGATGGTGTCGAACTCTGCCACGTCAACCTGCGGGCCCCACGAGTCGCCGGGCGTGAACATCGTGCGCGCCAGTGTGATGCACTGGTTCCCGTAGCCGTTGCCGCCGTAGTCGGTGATGACATGGCCCGAATCGGCGACGACGTGCGGCTGCTGGGAGTAGCCGGAGAAGGTGTCGAGTTGAAACCCGGGCGAGAAGGTCCTGCCCATGTCAGTTGACCTGTAGAAGTGTGAGTGGAGCACGATGCCGGACGGCCCGCGCACCGGCGCCACTGCGACTACGAGATAGTCGTTCGAGCCGGGCTGGACGTAGCTGTCGGACGGGTAGCAACTGAACGAAACCGTGTCGTCGTCGACTCGCACATCCTCACCCCACGTCGCGCCGCCGTCGGTCGAGACGTCGGCGTAGACGCGCAGGTACGAGCCGCGCTGGTCGGTCCATGAGCAGAAGAGGTTATCCGCCGAATCGAGCGCGAGCCGGGCCCAGCCGATGGCGACGCGCGAAGAGTTGTCGTCGACTTGGACCGGTGCCGTCCATGTCGAGCCGTTGTCGGTCGAGCGGACCGCGTGAATGTGGCCATTGTTGCCGTCAACGCGGTCGGTGTACAGGAGGTGAATCGTGCCGTCGCGGGCTACCTGCATGTCCGGATAGCAGGCGAAGCGGTTGCCGCGGCGGATGATGACGTCCGCCGGCAGCCATGTCTGCCCCTGGTCGGTCGAGCGCTGGAACGCGATGTCGCTGCGTTCGATGGTGAACGGCACCGAGTCATTCTCGAAGGCGACGTAGACGGGCTGCGTCCCGCCGAGTTCCGGGCCGACCGCGATGTCGGCGTGGTAGCAGGCATAGGTCGGTCGAGTCTCCTGGTCCACTCTGACCGCGGGACTGAAAGCGGCCAAAGCGACACCCACGAGCGCAAGCAGCAGCGGCAGCAACCACCGGCCTGCTTTCGTGCCGGCTCCGCAGGGTTCGGATTGCATCGCGGGATTCTAAGCGGGTGAGCCCCTCAGCGGCATTAGTCGTGATTCTTGA
>CAIVTL010000517.1 GCA_903908785.1 Caldifarciminota bacterium
AGCCGGGCAGATTTCTCCGAGTAAACCATCTGTGTTCATCAGTGTCCATCTGTGGTTAGTCGGTCGCGGCGTCCGGTTTCGTGGTTGCCGCGCGGGCGATACCGCAGAACGAGGTGACGTCGAGGCTGGCACCGCCGACCAGCGCGCCGTCAACATTGGGCTGCCGCATCAGCTCGCCGAAGTTGTCCGGCTTGACGCTGCCTCCGTACAGCAGCCGGGTCCGTTCGCTTACTCCCGGGGAGAGGTTGCGGCCGAGCCACTCGCGGATGAAGCGGTGGGCCTCTTCGGCCTGGCCCGGCGTGGCGGTACGACCGGTGCCGATTGCCCAGACCGGCTCGTAGGCAACGGTGAATCGTTCGCGCCTCGGGATTGGAGGCTGACAATCGGCAATCGGCAATCGGCAATCGGCAATCCCCGAAACTGGAGACTGACAATCGACAATCGGCAATCGGCAATCGGCAATCCCCGGGGGGGGTGGGCCGGCAAGGGCCGCGTGCAACTGGCGTTCGATGACCGTGAAGGTCAGGCCGGCCTCCCGCTCGGCCAGGGTCTCGCCGCAGCAGAGGACCGGTTCGATGCCGGCGGCGATAGCAGCCAGCAGCTTCTTCCGGCACGTCTCATCGGTCTCGCCGAACAGGGCTCGGCGTTCCGAGTGGCCGACCAGCACGTACCGGCAGCCAAGCTCGGCAAGGAACGCCGGCGCGGTCTCGCCGGTGAACGCCCCCTTCGATTCCCAGTGGCAGTTCTGCCCGCCGTACGAGATGGGCGTTCCCTTCAGGACTTCGGCGACCGCAGACAGGGCCGTGAAAGGAGGGAATACCGCCACCTCTACCTTTGTCATTTCCCCTTCGGCACTTGCCACTTGCCTGAGCAGTTCCTCTGCGAAGGCGCGCGCCTCAGCCGGGCCCTTATGCATCTTCCAGTTACCGGCGACCAAGGGTGGACGGGCGCTCATCTTTGAGTCCCGCCCGCGGATACCATCGCTGTCCGCTTCGGAGTCCTGGGCAGCCCGCGACCGGGCCGTCCTTTCCGCGCCATCTGCGTAATCTGTATAATCTGTGGATGTCTCATTGAAACCTATCGGTCCGCCAAGGCCGCGATGCCGGGCAGGGTCTTGCCTTCGAGGAACTCCAGCGACGCGCCGCCGCCGGTCGAGACGCGGCTTACCTTCTGGGCATAGCCGAATTTGGCCAGGGCCGCGCCGGTGTCGCCGCCGCCGGCCACGGTGCATGCCCCGCGGTCGGTAGCTTCGGCCACCGCCTGCGCCACGGCCCGGGTGCCTTCGGCAAAGGCGTCGCGTTCGAACACACCCATCGGTCCGGCCCAGACCACCGTCCTTGCGGTCTTGAGTACGTCGGCGAAGAGCCGGCCCGAGTCCGGGCCGATGTCGAGTCCCATCTGGTCGTCCGGTATCTGCCCGGCCGGCACTACCTTCGCTTCCGCCCCGGCCTCGATGCTCGGCGCTACCACGATGTCGGTCGGCAGCACGAGCTTGGGGTCGGCAGCAAGGGGTTTCACTTGTTCGGCCAGCTCAGATTCCCAGAGCGACTTCCCGATTCTGATGCCGCGGGCCTTCATGAAGTTGAACGCCGCGCCGCCGCCCAGTATCACGTGGTCAATCCTCGGCAGCAGGTTTTTGATGACGCCGGCCTTGTCCGAGATTTTGGAGCCGCCGATGATGGCGATATACGGACGAGCCGGGTTCTCGAGAACCCGGGTCAGGAAGTCAGCTTCGGTCTCCATCAGCAGGCCGGCCGCCGGTTGCTTGAAGTACGAAGCCGCGCCGACGGTCGAGGCGTGGGCGCGATGGGCCGCGCCAAAGGCGTCGTTGACGTATACGTCGGCCAGCGAGGCGAGCTCGCGGGCGAACGAGGGGTCGTTCGCGGTCTCGCCGGGATGGAACCGCAGGTTCTCCAGCAGCGTGACCGTGCCCGGAACCGCCCGCGTCCTCACCTTGGCCGCGTTGTCGCCGGTGTAGACCGGCGCGTAGGTAACCGGGCTGCCGACCAGTTGGGAAACGACCGGCAGAATCGGGTGGAGCGAGTAGAGCGGGTCGGGCTTGCCCTTGGCCTTGCCCAGGTGCGAGGCGAGAATCACGCCCGCGCCGTGGTCAAGCAGGAACTGCAGGGTCGGGAGGGCGGCCACGATTCGGGCGAGGTCGCGAATCCGCATATCATCGCCCATCGGCACGTTGAAGTCCACGCGCAGGAACACGCGCTTGCCCCGGACGTCAATGTCGCGGACCGTCAGCTTCTTCATGTCCTACTCTGTCTTCCGAACTCGCAACTCGTAACTCGTAACACGTTACTTCTGCGAGGCCATGTAGCCGACCAGGTCAATGAGCCTGCTGGCATAGCCGAACTCGTTGTCGTACCACGCGAATACCTTGACCAGCGTGCCGTCGACTACCGCGGTCAGCTTCGAGTCAACCAGGCACGAGTGCGGGTTGCCCACGAGGTCAATCGACACAATGGGCTCATCGACGTATTGCAGGATGCCCTTGAGCGGTCCCTCGGTCGCGGCCTTGAACGCGGCGTTGACTTCCTCTTTCGTGGTGCTCTTCTCGACGACGCACGCGAGGTCAACCATCGAAACGTCGGGCGTGGGCACGCGGATGGCGACGCCGTCAATTTTGCCCTTCAGCTCCGGGAAGATGACGGCGATGAGCTTGGCCGCGCCGGTTGAGGTCGGAATCATCGACACCGCGCCGGCCCGGGCGCGGCGCAGGTCGCTGTGCGGTTGGTCGAGCAGGGCCTGGTCGTTGGTGTAGGCGTGAATCGTCGTCATGTAGGCGCGCTGAATCTTGAAGTTCTCGTGGATGACCTTGGCCGCCGGCACCACGCAGTTGGTCGTGCAGGAAGCATTCGAGACGATATTGTCAGTCTTCGGGTCATAGGTCGTATGGTTCACGCCCATCACCAGCGACTTGATGGGCTTGTCGCCCTTGGGCGGAGCGGAGATGATGACCTTCTTCGCGCCGGCCTTCAGGTGCATCGATGCCTTGTCATAGTCGGTGAACAAGCCGGTTGCCTCGATGACGTACTCGACGCCCAGCTTCTGCCACGGCAGGTCCGGGTTCTTCTTCGCGTTGTTCACCAGCGCCTTGCGCCCGGCGATGGTGATGGACTCGCCTTCCAGTTTCACGTCCGGGAACGTGCCGTGGACCGAGTCGTACTTCAAAAGATGGGCGAGGGTCGCGGCATCGGTTACGTCATTAATGCCGACGACCTCAATTCCCGGTTGGCGGGACGCGATTCTCGCTACCAGCCGACCGATTCTGCCGAAGCCATTGATTGCCAGTCTGACAGACACTAGGACCTCCTTAAAGGTAACAACATCAGGGTTCGATTACCCTCGGGTGAGGGTCTACAACCAGTCCTGCAAAGGTTGGAGCCTAAGCATAGACAAGGGATTGCGGCACGTCAAGAGCGGAGTGAAGAAGTCGATGAGAGCAGAATTCAGAATGCAGAAACCAGAATGCAGAAGAGCGGAGGCGGATTGACCGCAGATTACGCAGATGGCCCGGGCAGGCGGAGAGAGAACCACAGATGGACACGGATGAACACTGATGGCTCGGAACCGGACGGAGAGGCATCCACAGATTACACAGATTACGCAGATTCTCCGGTGCCGAATTGGGGTTTAGAGTTTGGGGTTTAGGGTTTG
>CAIVTL010000518.1 GCA_903908785.1 Caldifarciminota bacterium
AACCCGTCCTCCTTTGCCCGGTGCTCGACCCGCGCGAGCGCGCTCTTCCTGACCGACTCGTGCTGGTAGTACCGGGTCAGGATGGCGAAGAACCGGCGGGCGCAATCACAGGCAGACTTCCGTTGGCTTCTCGGCACCTCATCCTTCAGCTTGAGCATCGTCTCATACAGCTTCTGCTCCAAGACCTGGCTCCAGTTCGCGTGAATGAACGACCAGACAATCCTGAAGACACGCGCCTGGTCGGTTTCGGCCTTGGGCCTCTTCTTGCCCGGCTCGGCCGCAGCCCGCTCCACCTGCCTGTCGGTCGTCGCCCTCTCCCATCTCAGCATCGCCCGCTGCGCAGGCTTGGGCAGGCTCCTCAGGAGATAGGCGACCGCTGCGTCGCCCTTCTCCTTCAGCACCGGCCGCCGCGAGGTGTGCGGGTTCAGCAGGTCAAGCAGCTCTCCGAAACCCGCGCCGCACGCCCGCAGGTAGTCAACAATCAGGTTGAATGATGGGTACTTGATGTCGCCTCGTTCAAGCCTGGCCAACTGCACGTGCGCGCCAGAGCCCTGCCTGTCCATCAGCATCGCCATACTACGCAGGGTCAGACCCCGTCGCCTGCGCAACTGGCGCAGTCTGGCCCTGAACTCAGGGCCGAAAATGAACGCAGTCTTCGAATGACTAGCCATGGCTTGATTTCCGGCTTGTAGGCGTATGAGCCTACAGGCCGCCGGGCCGGCTTTCAAGTGCATCTGCTTGAGAGTCAACACGTTGGGCGGCAGGCGCGGAACTAAGACCCCCGCCATGGGAGCAGCTCTCCGAGATGCCCTCGAAGTCGCTATGGAAGTTGCGCTGCAGGCAGCTTCACGGGTGACTTCAAGGAGGGCTTTGCCGGCTACTTTGAGGATTACCTCAAAGGTCGCGGCCAGCGAAGCTTCACCCGAAGCTCTGCCCTGTACTCTACCTGATGCCATGACCGGCGCGGTCCGACGCGCGGTCGTCTACGCCCTGCAGGACGCTCTGAACGACGCCTTGCCGGTCACTTCTGAACCAGCTTCCGGAGCCGCTTGCAGGGTCGCTTCGTCGATTGCTTTCTGAGACCGGCATCGCACAAAGGACAGGGATTAGGGGCTAGGGACTGGGGGCTAGGGGCTAGGGACCAGGAACTATGAACCCGGAACCATGGGCGGCTTTGCGCCGCCTCGGTCATCCCTCAACACTTTGCTCAACACCCACGTGACCGCCACGGCCAGCACGATTCTCGGCACCAGAATCCAGAACATGTTTGCTCCGAGAACCATGAAGATAGCGGTATCCTCGAACAGGCCGTGGCACAGCGCAAGGAACGTAGCGACCAGCGTCACCTGCTTGGAATCAAGCTGGCCCTCGCGCACGCTCTCGATAACCACTCCGGCTCCGAACACGATGCCGAACACGTTGCCGGCAAGCCACGGCATGCCCGCCTCGGGCTTGAGCCCGATGAAACGAGTCACGGCGCCGATTGCGCGCAGGACTTTCTCCAGCAGCCCGTAGCGCCGCCCCAGTTCCAGTATGATGAAGATGGCAACAAGCACGAGGAGCATCTTCACGCCGGTGTCCAGCAGCAGGCCTCGCGCCCAATTCCCAAGCGCCGGCCCCATACCGACGTAACGCATCTGCGCCATCTGAGCCAGGCGGGCCGCGTCCGCTGCGCCGGCCGGCACGGATTTAACAATGAGCCGGCTGAGTCCGATTCCGGCCGCGAAAGACAGTACGAGCCGAATTGCCCAGAGCAGCCACCACTTGGCCCGAATCTGGAAGAAGACCGCGGTCTCGAGTATCTGCGAATGGGAAAGGAGCAGCATCAGGCTGAGTACCGTAAGCTGGGCGGTCGTTATCTTCAGCGCGGTAATTGCGCCCAGCCCGGCATAGAGGTTGACGATATTGCCGAGAATTATGGCCAGGGCCGCTTCGCCCGGCAGGCCGAAGTGCTTCATCAGCGGCGCCATGAACTCGGCAAAGACCCGGATGACCGGCGTGTACTTCAGGAATGTGACAAGGGTATAGACCGGTGCCACGATGAGCATGAGCTTGAGGAAGGCGCGGACACCGTGCCAGGCGCCCACCGCAGTGGTTCTACCGAATGAAGCCCGTCCCGGCGCAGGGACACTCTTCGAAGGTATCACTCTACGCGGAGACGACATGCAAGGACAAAGTGATAAGGACAAAGGACAAAGCAAGTGGGAAAGGACCAAGGACAAAACGCGGTGCCGGGTCGGATTTGGCCTTGGTACTTGTCACTTGCTTTGTCCTTTGTACTTTGTCCTTTGTACTTAAGGACACAGGCTATCCGTCGAAGACCTCCAAGGAGGGGACCCCGTCGCGGATGACGCCGTAGGTGAAGTGGGTGACCCAGCTCCCGAGGTTGATGTACACGCCGCCGTTGAAGCGCCGCAACTCAGAGGCGTGTGAGTGTCCCATCATGACGATGTCGAAGCCGGACTTGAGCTTGCCTTCGGCGAATCCGGCCATGTCTTCGACCAGGCTCGGCTTTGCGCTCGTGACCCGGCTGGCCCGTGCGACTGCCTGCGCCAGCCCGATGCCGATGTCCGGGTGAAGTAACGAGTAGAGCCAGCCATTGACCCGGCTGCGCATCAGCACCCTGAAGACTCGAGGGACCAAAGCCCGGTCCAGCGCGTCGCCGTGGGCAAGGTAGACCCGCTTGCCGTCCAGCGTAACGTCCAGCTCGTCCGCCGCCTGTGCCCCGAGTTCACGCTGCCAGAAGTCCTTGAACCAGAAGTCATGGTTGCCTTTCAGATAGCCGATGCGGGTGCCGGTCCGGGAAAGCTCGGCCAGTTCGGCCAGCGCCCGGAAGCCCTGCTTGGGAATCACCCGGTTGTACTCGAGCCAGAACTCAAACAGGTCGCCGAGGATGTAAAGCGATTCCGCTTTCCCGCGGATTGACTCGAAGAACCTGTACAGCCGCTGTTCGGCGTCAGCAAAGCCGCCGCCGATGTGGGCGTCAGATACGAAGTAGTGCGCGCTCAATCTTGGCCAGCGACTGCTTGATGGGCTGGCTGGTGTCGATTCGGACAATCTCGCGGCTGGAACGCGGCGGCTTGAACCGGCTCTTCATCGCCCGGTAGACATCGATGTTGGCGTCCGAGAAGGAGTGCTCGATTGCCCGGCGTCGGAGCCGCGACTTGACAATCCGCTCCGGGCAATCGGCGAACACGAACAGCGCCGGCGCCCCGACCTTTGCCGCCGCTTCGCGTGCCCGTTGCCGCGAATCATCATGCAGGAAGGTCGCGTCCATAATGACGCTGTACCCGGCCGACAGGAAGACCTGCGCCCGGCGCATCATCTCGTCATAGGTCTTCTTGCCGATGTTGCCCTTGTAGATGCCCTTGCCCACGCCTTCGAACCGGCGCTGGCTCACCGGGATGCCGAGCAGTTGCTTGCGGATTGAGTCTGACAGCAGGTGGAAAGCGTCAATCCTCTCCGCGAGCCGTCGCGCCACATAGGTCTTGCCCACACCGGGCAGGCCCATCATCACAACCAGCTTTGGCTTCGCCGTCAGACCCATGGCATAGCGATGAGAGAGTTCAAAATACTTTCGCGCGGTCTGCCTCGCCTTTGCCTTGTCCGCTGCGCCGATGCCGGGGTCGTTGAGGTTAAAGCTCGTCACCTTGCCGCGCACGTAGGCCCGGTAGCACTTGTAGAAGTTGAGCAGCCGGAGCAGCCCCGCGTCCTTGGTATGGACCAGGTAGCGCTCGACAAAGAAGTTCGCCAGGTCCTTCCGTCCCGAGTAGTCGAGGTCCATGGCCATGAAGGCAATCTCCGACGCCACGTCCGAACAGGAGAACCGCGGGTTGAACTCGATGCAGTCGAAGATTCGGACAGAACCGGGGTTCGGGGGTTCCGGGGTTCGGGGGTTCTGGCCTGAACCCGTGAACCCTTGACCCTCTGAACCCTCTTCAAGGACGAAGATGTTCTTTGAGTGCAGGTCGCCGTGGCAGCGGCGGACGAACCCGCCCGCGCGCCGGCGCTGGAACAGCCCTCGATTCGCCGCAATGAACCGCTCGACCGCGCTCTTGGTCTCGTCGAACTCCCGGTGAGTAATCGTCTTCCCCCGGAACTCCATGGTCTGCGCGAAGTTCTCGTCCCAGTTCAGCCGGATGATTTCGGAACTGCCGTACTGGGAGACCTCCCGGCCTCGCTCGGCCCGCGCGTGAAACTCGGCGATGGACCGGGCAATCTGGTCAACGTGCTCGAAGGTCACGCGGTCGTGTTTGAGCTGCTCAGTCATTATCCACTCCTGCGGCAGCTCCTTCATCGCAAGGCAGTAGTCAATCACGCGGCCCCGACCGCCGAGCTTCAGCCGGCCGCGGGCCTCGGTAATCGGCATGACTTCGATGTAGATATCCGGCGAAAGAATCTGGTTCAGCCGGAACTCCTCGGTACAGAAGAACCGGCGGGCCGACAGGGTGGTGTAGTCAAGGAAACCGAAGTTGACCGGCTTCTTCACCTTGTAGGCGTGCGTGCCGGTCAGGAAGACCCATGACGTGTGGGTCTGGAGCATCCGGACCGACTTCACGCCTTTGCCGTACAGCTTCGGGTCCAGCATCTCGGCGACGCGGGCCTGAATACTCGGGTTCAAGGGTTCAGGGGTTCCGGGGTTCGGGTGCTGACCGCTCCCGTGCTTCTCCACTCTCTCCCTTTCTCCCTTCATCCCTTACTCCCTCTGCTCATGCCCAGTTGCCAGCCGAGGGCCAGCGCCTTCTTGTTCAGTTCCAGGGTCTTTGCCGGTGCGCGGTTGGCTACGGCCTTCTCCAGCGATTCGAGCTTCACTGCCCGGGTTATCTGCGCCAGGACGCCGAGCATCACGATATTCGTGAACAGCTCGCGCCCGAGCTCGGCGCGCGCGGTTTCGGTCATCGGGACGCATATCGCCCCTTCGCGCGGGCATTCGCGCACATAGAAGCTGTCAATGACCGCGGTCCCGCGGACCTTCAGGTCATCCAGGTATTTCTCCGCCGCCAACTGGCTCAGACACACCAGCACATCGAGCTTGCGGCACTTCGGGTACAGAATCGGCTCGTCCGCGATAATGAGGTCGGCGCGGGAGGCTCCGCCGCGCGCCTCCGGCCCGTAGCTCTGGGTCTGCACGACAAACCGTCCCTCGTGCACGCCAGCCGCCTCAGCAAGGATAACGCTCGCCAGTATCACGCCCTGCCCGCCGGTCCCGGCCAGCCGTATCTCAGTCTTCATCACGGGAGGAATCGAGGGGTCAAGGATTCCAGGATTCCAGCGTCCGGACAACCGAAACTCCGGCTCCTCACTTCTGCCTTCTGCATTCTAGTTTCTGACTTCTGACTTCGCCCATCCTCAAGCCTTCCCCTGCGCCCTGGCCCGCACCTGCTCGTAGAGCACCGAGTACGGCGCCACCTCCTCGCGGTCGTGCAGCACGCCGATGACGAACTTGTCCTGCACCTGCCACGGGTCCGGCACCTTGCTCGCGTCAACCGAGCGGTCGCGAATCCACTCCAGCATCTTCACGGCATCGCCCAGCCCCTGGTGCCGCCCGTAGAAAGTCGGGCACTGCGAGACGATTTCCACCACGCTGAAACCCCGCTTGCTCAGCGCCAGCTTCGCCATCTTCTTCAGATGCGCCACGTGGAAGGTCGTGCTGCGGGCGACGAACATCGCGCCGGTCGCGCGCGCCATGAAACAGGTATCGAAGTCGCGCTCGACGTTGCCGTAGGGCGCGGTCGCGGCCTTCTCCATCGTCGGGGTGGTCGGCGAATACTGGCCGCCGGTCATGCCGTAAGTGAAGTTGTTGAGCACGAAGACCGTCACGTCCATGTTCCGGCGCGCGGCGTGGATGAAATGGTTTCCGCCGATGGCCAGCATGTCGCCGTCCCCGCCGAATACGACGACCTTCAGGTTTGGCCGGGCCAGCTTCACGCCGGACGCGGCCGGCAGGGCCCGGCCATGCAGCGTATGGAACGTATCGCAATCGACATAGCCGGAAATCCGCGACGAACACCCGATGCCCGACACCACGCACAGCTCATCCTGGCTGACGCCGGTCTCGATGAGCGCCCGGACGACCGTGTTCATCGCCGTGCCGATGCCGCAGCCCGGACACAGAATGTGCGGGAACCGCTCGTCAACCCGGAAGTAGTCCAGGAACCGGTCCACCGCAGCCGGCTCCGCGAGCCTCGACTGACGGGGTTCGGGGGTTGGCCGCAGCGGCCCCTGTCCGACAGTGC
>CAIVTL010000519.1 GCA_903908785.1 Caldifarciminota bacterium
GACGAGCCGACGAACCACCTTGACATCCAGTCGCGGGAGATTCTGTTTGAGGCTATCCGCCGGTACAAGCGAACCGTGGTGTTCGCCGCGCACGACCGTTTCATGCTCGATGAGCTGGCGGACAAGACAGTGCGGATTGAGGGTGGGCACGCGGCGTTGTTCCCCGGGAACTACAGTTACGCTGCCGGTCGCGTGGTAAAGCACCCGACCGGAAATCCCAAATCCCAAATCCCAAATCCCAAATCTGGGAGTCCGAAGTCCATGGTCCATGGTCCAAAGCCCCATGCCCAGAGTCCAAAGTCCGTAGTCCACGGTCCAAGGTCCAATGTCCCCAATCGTCATTCGTCATTCGTCAATCGCCAATCGGGAGACCCGGTGCGGGACATCGAACTGCGGCTGCGGCAGGTTGAGTCCGAGTACGAGGCGGCGCGGCAGGGGATGAACTACAACCGGGTGCGCGAGCTGGCCGATGAGCGGAAGTACCTTGAGGCCGAGTTGCAGGCGCGCAAGGCCGACCAGGTCGAAGGCGGGAAGACCTAGGTGGCGGGGCTGGGCGCGGGTTCCGACAAGGAGACGGCGCTGGCGGCACGGCTGGCCGGGTTGGGCGTCAAGTCGGAAGACCTGGTTGAGAAGTTCGTCCGGGCCGGCGGGCCGGGGGGCCAGAACGTGAACAAGACCTCGACCGCGGTCTACCTGAAGCACCTGCCGTCGGGCATCGAGGTGAAGATGCAGCAGGAGCGGTCGCAGGCCCTGAACCGGTTCCTGGCAAGGCGGGCGCTGGCGGACAAGCTGGAGGCCCGCCTGCGCGGCGCGCAGAGCGCGGAGGCTGCCCGGGTCGCAAAGCTTCGGCGACAGAAGCGGAAACGGTCCCGGCGCGCCAAGGATAAGGTGCTGGCGGCCAAGCACTTGCAGGCGGCGCGGAAAACCGCACGTGCGCGGCCCGACCCGGACGCTTGACAAGCGGCGCTCTTGGTCTATAATCCTCCCGCTCCGCAGCACAACTAAACCGTTTCAAAAGGAGTTCTGATGAGAAATATCGTGAGAGCAGCCGCGGCACTGATGGTGGCAGCAGTCATCATTGGTTGTGGCGGCGGCCAGCAGCCGGCAAAGGTTGAGGCGCCGGCTCAGCCCGTGTTTGTCGCGCAGACAGTAACTGTACCGGCGATGAAGGTCGCCTCGATTGCCAAAATCGGTCCGTATGCCGATGTCGGCAAGAGCATCAGCGACCTGATGGGTATCGTCCAGACGGAGAAGCTGACCGTGACCGGTATGCCGTTCGGTCTTTACTTCGACAACCCGACGAAGGTGAAGCCGGAGAGCACGCGGTACGAGGTCTGCATACAGGTCGCGCCTACGGCTAAGAACAAGGCCATCGGGAAGACCGGCTTCGCCGTCAAGGACGCGCCGGAGATGATGGTCGCGGCGACCGAGTACATGGGTCCGTACGACAAGGTTGCGCCGACCTATGAGAAGCTCTACAAATGGATCGGCGAGAACAAGTACGAAGCGGCCGGCCCGATGATTGAGTGGTACCTGAGCGATCCAGCCAAGGTCAAGCCGGAGTCGCTGATGGCCAAGATCGGTGCGGTCGTGAAGCCGGTAGCTCCGCCTGTCGACACGACCAAGAAGGTCCCGGCCGGCAAGTAGGCTACCGGGGACAGTCCCCGACAGCAGCCCGTCATTTCTGACCCCGCCTTGCGCGGGGTCAGCTTTTCTACCGCCCCGGCGAGCGCCGGTGGGAGAGTAGTGAGTCGGGAGTCGAGAGTGGGACCGGAGTCCGTCTTTCACTATTGACAATTCACAACTCACTATTCCAGGTTCGTGATTCCCTTTCGGCCTCCGGGACGGTGCGGCATTATTGACGTGGCAGAATAGCAGTCTATAATCGTTGGCGTCGGGCTGCCGGCCCGGCTGTCAGTCAGGATTAGTTAACAACCGCTAACCTCCAAGGAGGCATAAGTGAAGAGAACCATCCTTGCATGCCTGCTGGTGCTGTGCACTGCCGGTTTCGGTCTGGTAACCCCGGATTTGCAGAAGCACATCGGCACGGCCGCGGCAGGCCAGTTGCTGCCGGTGCACATTATCATGAAGCAGCAGTTCGATATCCGACTGCTCAATTCGCTGGTTGACGGCATGCCGAAGCGGCAGCGTCGCGTGGAGGTGGCCCGGATTCTCCAGGACTACTCCGCACAGCAGCAGGCCGGACTGCTGGAGTTCCTCGGCGAGCGCGAGGCAGCGGGCGAAGCCAAGAGCGTGACATCGCTCTGGATAGTGAACGCGGTCTATTGCGAGGCGACTCCGGCGGTGATAAGCCTGGTCTCGGACATGGCCGACGTCAACTACGTCAACTACGACCTGGCCTATTCACCGAACCTGTTGGAGACGCCCGAGCCCACGTCCGGCAGCGAAGAGATTACGTGGGGCGTGGACAAGATTAACGCGCCCGCGGTCTGGGCACTTGGCTACACCGGGCAGGGCGTGGTCTGCGGCCATATCGACACCGGCTGCAACTACAACCATATCGACCTTGCCGACCACATGTGGACCAATTCCCACTATCCGCACCACGGCTGGAACTTCGAAGACAACAGCAATGACCCGATGGACATTTCGGGCCACGGCACGCATACGTCGGGCACGGTGGCCGGCGACGGCACCGGCGGCTCCCAGACCGGGGTCGCGCCGGACGCCAACCTGATGACCTGCCGCGTGCGCACGGTCGCGGATTCGGTGGCCGAGAGCCAGTGTTGGGAGGCGATGCAGTTCGTGATTTCGCCGCCGCTCGCCCCGGACAGCGGCGCTGACCTCTACACCATGTCGCTCGGCTGGTACATTTCGTGGAACCCGCACCAAGCAGCCTGGCGCCAGACCGCCGACGCGGTCCACGCCGCGGGCCTGATTCAGTGCGTGGCCGCGGGCAACGAGCGCGGCACCCCTCCGCCGAACGGCTGCCGCTGCCCGGGCAACGTCCCGCCGCCGTGGTGGAATCCCGAGAACACCGGCGTGGGCGCGCTGTCGGGCGTCATGTCCATCGGCGCGACCGACGTGAACGACGCCATTGCCTCATTCTCGAGCCCGGGCCCGGTGACCTGGTCCGGCGTGCCGCCGTACAGCGACTACCCGTATCCGCCGGGCCTGACCCGGCCGGACATTTCCGCACCGGGCGTTGACGTCAAGTCGTGCGCGATGGGTGGCGGCTACACCACCATGTCCGGCACTTCGATGGCAACTCCGCACACTGCGGGCGCGGTCTGCCTGATGCTTTCCAAGAATCCCACCCTTGAGCCGTGGGAAGTCGACTCGATTCTCGAAATGACCTCCCTCGACCTCGGGCCCGCCGGCAAAGACACCGACTTCGGTGCGGGCCGGATTAACGCGCTGGCCGCGGTCGAGGCGACGCCCTTCCCCGGGCCGCGGCACGACGTCGGCATCGGCGACATCCTCGCTCCGGCCGACAGCATTTACCCGGAGCACCAGGTTGCGCCCGTGGTCGTCGTCGCGAACAAAGGCGACTACGTTGAGAGTGGCGTGCTGGTGCACGTCAAGGCCGAATCCGCGGGAACGCAGGTCTATTCCGACACCATCCGGATACCCGTCCTCGACACCCTCGACGTCGATACGCTAACGTTCGCGAACTGGAACGCCGGTCCGGGCGGGAATACCTACCTATTGACTTTCTGGCATTCCTACGTGCCGGATACGGTTCCCGCCAACGACACGGCCCGGATTACCATCCTTACCCGGGGCCACGACATCGCGCTTGCCGGCATGAACGTCGACTCGGTGACGCGGGCCAACCGGCCGTTCACCCCGATTGCCCATCTCCAGAACGTCGGCGGGTACAACGAGGCAAATTTCATGGTCTTCTGCCGGGTTGACTCAGGGGCAGCGACTATCTATTCCGAGTCAGCGGCGGTCGAATCGGTGGGCCTGGGCGCGATTGTCGACGTCAACTTCCCGACCTGGAACGTCGGCGGGGACAGCGTCCACTACCGCGTGAAGATGTTCCACAACCTCGCTTCGGACCAGCACCGCGCCAACGACACGCTGGTGAAGAATACGGTCTCGTCGGCCGGCACCATCCGTGTGGCCATCGAGATTGCCGACAGCTCCATCGGCCGCCAGACGCCCAATGCCTGCTACGCGATTAACGCGCTCTGCCAGGCCCAGGGCTGGACCAGTGCCATCGTCGCCGGCGATGAACTCGACGAGTGGAACGAACTGATGAACTACGACGTGGTCGTGACCGGCGACGTCGGCAACGCGGACAACGACTTCGACGTGTATGACAACAACCTGTCGAAGTGGGTGAGAAGCGGCGGCGGGTTCGTCGGCCTGGGCTGGATGGTGTTCGGGGTCTACCTGGGGCCCGGCCGTGGGTCAGCCATGGACTCGGTCGATGCGGTCATGGCGCACGACAACTACGGATTCCAGACCGCGGGCGTGGTGCAGATGGTTGATACTACGCACCCGGTTACCCACGGCGTGTCGAACTTCAACGTCTACGACTACGGCGAGTACTCGGTAGCCGGGCTCTGGCCCGGCGCGGTGATGCTCGGTAACTACGACGCCAACCCGGACAAGGCCTCGGTCGCGGTCAAGACGTATGGCGACGGCCGTTCGGTCTATCTCGGCCCGATTTACTTCGCCGACTTCGCCAGCCATAACAACGCCGGCATGTACACCAACGCGAACGCCGTGAAGTTGCTGCGCCAGTCGATCGTCTGGGCCGCTTCCGGACCGGGCGCCGGTATTGCCGGGCCGGGCGAAGTCGCCCCGGGCGGCGCGCGACTCAACTGGGCCGGGCCGAGCCCGTTCCGGTTCCGGACCACAATCAGCTACACGCTGCCCGCACCGGGCCACGTCAAGCTGGCGGTTTATGACCTCGCCGGCAAGCTAGTGAAGACCCTCGCGTCCGGCATCGAGCCGGCCGGGGTCAAACAGCTCTACTGGAACCGGACCAACGACGCCGGCAAGACCGTGGCCTGCGGCGTCTACTTCTGCCGGTTCGAGACCGAAGGCGTCAACGCCTCCCGCAAGCTGGTA
This sequence comes from Caldifarciminota bacterium, assembly GCA_903908785.1. Classification (GTDB taxonomy): domain Bacteria; phylum Hydrothermota; class Tepidihabitantia; order Tepidihabitantales; family Tepidihabitantaceae; genus UBA2258. The sequence continues at coordinate 5,047 of CAIVTL010000519.1, forward strand.
ATTCGCTAGACCAGAGCCCGTAACATCAGTCGGGGCGGCTCCGCCGCCCCGACCCGTTTTCTGACTTAGTCCGACGCATCAGTTCATGCTACAATCCGTGTTCATCCGTGTTTATCTGTGGTTCAATCTCTGTTTCCGAGCCCGCTGGCCGGCTTGACATGGGCGACGGCAGACCGGAGAATAGTTCAGGATTAGTTCCAGGTCCGGGGCAGCGCGACGGCTACGCGGCCATAGGTTTCCGCGCGCAGGCTTCGGCCCGCAATAATCAAACTCAGGAGGAATCTGATGAGTCGTGTGTTGCTGGTGGTCGCGCTCGCTTTGACCGCGACCTTTGCCGGTATGCTCGAACCCGCGCTTTCGGAGAAGATGGCGCAGGTGGACGGGCAGGAGCAGATTGGCGTGATGATTGCCCTGTCCGCGCAGTTCGACGGGCAGCAGGTCATCCAGAATATCAAAAACAAGCAGGAGCGCTGGGAGACGACGGTCAACGGCCTCAAGTCGCTCGCGAGTTCGACCCAGCCCGGTCTTTTGTCCGCACTCGCGGCGTACAAGGCCGAGGGCAAGGTGTCGGATATCCAGCCGCTCTGGATTGTGAACGCGGTGTACTGCAAAGCAACGCCGGGGGCAATTCAGGCGTTATCTGACCGGGCCGATGTCTGGTTCGTGGAGTGGAACCTGATACCGACCGAAAACGCGCTGGCGATTGCCGGCAGGCGGTCTGCCCCGGCCGACGGGACCGACAACCCGGAATGGAACGTCGAGAAAGTGAAAGCCGACTCGGTCTGGCACGTGTACGGCTACATGGGCGAGAACGTGATTGTCGGGCACATCGACACCGGCTGCGACTACACCCACCCGGACCTTGCCGGCCACATGTGGACGGACGCGAACTACCCGAATCACGGCTGGGACTTTGAGCAGAGCGACAACGACCCGATGGACGCGCAGGGTCACGGGACCCATACCGCGGGCACGGTAGCGTCGAACGGAACCGGCGGTGACACGTGCGGCATGGCGCCGATGGCGCAGATAATGGTCTGCAAGAGCAAGACGAGCCTGGGCTCGCCGCTGCCGGATACGGTGGCCGAGAACACGGTAATGAACTCGATGCAGTTCTGCGTGGCGCCGCCCCTGTCGCCTGCGAACCATGCGCAGGAGATTACGATGAGCCTTGGCTGGTACCATTCGTGGAACCCGCGCCGCGGGCTCTGGCGGATGAGCGTGACGAACGTGGCCGCGGCCGGTCTGCCGTTCTTCATTGCCAACGGCAACGAGGGCGGCGGCAGCCCGCCGGACAACGTGCGGACGCCGGGTGATTGTCCCGGCCCGTGGCACCACCCGGCCGAAGCCGACGGTGGCCGCGGTGGCGCGATTTCCATCGGCGCGACCGACAACGCCGACAACCTCGCATCCTTCTCGTCCATCGGGCCGGCCGCGTGGGCCGGCGTGGACACCTTTACCGACTACCCGTACCCGCCGGGAATCCTGAAGCCGGATTTCTCCACGCCGGGCGTGGACGTGACGTCCTGCCTGATGGGCGGCGGCTACACGACGATGTCGGGCACCTCGATGGCGACGCCGTGCGCGGCGGGCGTGTGCGCGCTGATACTGTCGAAGAACCCGAACCTGCTGCCGGAGGAAGTTGACCAGATAATGCAGGGCTCGGTGCTGCCCAAGGGCGGGCAGCCGAAGAACGATAGCTTCGGTACGGGCCGGATTGACGCGATGCTCTGCATCGCGAACACGCCGCCGGCAGGCCCGACCCACGACGTCGCGATGGGCGTGGTGCTGGCCCCGACCGACAAGATTGACCCGTTGGTCCCGCTCGCCCCGGTGGTCCTGGTCAGGAACCGCGGTACTTTCGAGGAAACGAATATCACTTTCTACTGCACGGTCGACTCCGCGGGCACGCAGGTCTACAGCGACCAGTACACGCTCACGTCGCTCGACAGCGCCGCGACCGATACGGTGACGTTCCCGGATTGGAACGTCGGGCCGGGCAGCCAGACCTATGACCTGACCTTCTGGCATGAGTATCTGCCTGATACCAACCACCACAACGACACCTGCCGGAAGATGACCGTGACCCGGGGCCATGACCTGGCGATGAACGGGATGAACGTCGGTTCGCACGTGCGGGCCAACCAGGTGTTCACGCCCATCGGGTTCATCCGCGACGTCGGCGACTACGCCGAGATCGGTTTCGAGGCCACCTGCATCGTCGAATCGGC